>JAQVDG010000052.1 GCA_028698395.1 Weeksellaceae bacterium | reverse complement strand
ATAACGGATATGATCATTTCAGATTGATAAAAAACAGATTTAATGAAAACCCTAATTCTCTTGACTTCATATTTCTTTCAAGGGCAGGGTTTAACGGAATGATGCGGTTTAACAAAAAAGGACAATGGAATATTCCTTTTTGCAAGAAACCAGAAAGATTTGCACAGGCATATATTACAAAAATTGTAAACCAAGTTGCCAAAGTTTCACACGTTATTAAACCTGAATGGGAATTCCACAACAAGCAATTTTCTGAAATAATTCCCTTGGCTAAAAAGGGAGACGTAATTTATTGTGACCCACCTTACTATGGAAGATATGTGGACTACTATAATGGTTGGACAGAAGAAGATGAGGAACTTCTTTTCAATCAATTACAAGAAACAGAAGCCAAATTTGTTTTGTCAACTTGGCATCATAACGACTACCGAACCAATGAAATGATTGGAAAGTTTTGGAATAAATTTAACATCATAACCAAAGATCATTTTTATCATTCAGGCGGTAAAATAGAAAATAGAAGAAGCATTGTAGAAGCATTAGTTTGCAATTTTGACCTTGCCAAAGAAATAGCAGAACACAATCACGGAATAAAAGAAAAACCAAAACAACTATCAATTTTTGAGATGACGAAAGAAGAAGTACAAACATCCAATAGCACCTATCCGTAAGTGGTGGTGAAGTGATAAATTCTAACTTTGTATTTTTATCAAAGTTTTGTGATAATTGAAAGTTCAGTACTTCTAAACGTACCTAAGTCAAGCTGCCAAACCATTGTAGGTTATTTAAAAAAAACTCTTAATCAAAAGAATGAATTTCTTTCCACAGCAAATCTTTCAATTCAGTTAATCCTTGTTGACTCACAGAAGAAAAGAAAACATGTGGAATTTCCTTTGGAAGTTTTGGTGTGATTTCAGCTTTTAACTCATCATCCAGCATATCACTTTTTGAAATTGCCAAAACCCGACCTTTATCCAAAAGTTCCGGATTGTATTTTCGTAATTCATTCAATAAAATCTCATATTCTTTGGCATAATCATCTGCATCAGCCGGAATTAGAAACAATAAAACAGAATTTCGTTCAATATGCCGTAAAAACCGATGACCTAAACCACGTCCTTCGGCGGCTCCTTCTATGATACCGGGAATATCTGCCATTACAAAAGATTGATGATTTCGATAATTGACCATACCCAAATTTGGAGTTAAAGTAGTAAAAGCATAATCAGCAATTTTAGGTTTTGCAGCCGAAATAACAGATAATAAAGTAGATTTTCCGGCATTGGGAAAGCCAACTAAACCCACATCAGCAAGAACTTTTAGCTCAAAAATAATCGGGAGTTCAGTTCCTTCAAGCCCCGGTTGTGCATAACGTGGCGTTTGATTGGTAGAAGAACGAAAATGCCAATTTCCTAATCCACCTTTTCCGCCTTTTAATAAAATAATTTCCTCACCGTCCTCCATGATTTCACCCATGAAATTTCCTTCTTCGTCTTTGGCAATTGTGCCAATCGGAACGTCAATGAAAATATCTTTCCCATCTGCTCCGGTAGAACGAGAAGAACCACCATTCCCACCGTTTTCTGCTTTTAAATGACGTGTATAACGAAGCGGAAGTAAAGTCCAGTAATTTCGGTTTCCTTTCATTATAATATGTCCACCACGTCCGCCGTCACCGCCGTCCGGTCCGCCTTTGTCAATGTATTTTTCACGATGTAAATGAGCCGAACCTGCTCCACCATGACCACTTTTGCAATAAATCTTTATGTAATCTACGAAATTGGACAAAATCTATAATTTAGGTTGCAAAAGTAGTAATTTTCAACCAACTCATTTGATTTATGGATAAATCCTTTCGCCAAAAATCAAACTTCCGATTCGTACTAAATTACTTCCTTCTTCAATAGCTATGGGATAATCACCACTCATTCCCATGGATAAAATTTGGAGAGAATTGTCCAAAGACTGGAATTCATCAAATAAATTTTTTAAATAATTGAATTCACTCCGAATTTGAGAAATATCATCGGTAAAAGTTGCCATTCCCATCAATCCCACAACTTTTACATGCGTATATTTCTCTTTGTAATGAAGTAAAATTTCATGAGCTTCTTCTTTATTCAAACCGAATTTACTTTCTTCTTCTGCAATATAAATTTGCAATAAACACGGAATCGTTCGTTGATTTTTTTTTGCTTGTTTATTGATTTCTTTCAATAAACTTTCATTGTCCACACTGTGGATTAAATGAATAAAAGGCGCAATGTACTTGACTTTGTTTTTTTGCAAATGTCCAATTAAATGCCAGTGAATATCTTGTGGTAATTGTTTTTGTTTTTCGGTTAATTCTTGAACCCGGTTTTCACCAAAATCCCGATGTCCTGCTTCATACAATGCTTGAATAGCTTCAACCGGTTTTGTTTTGGAAACAGCAATCAACCGAACATTTTCGGGTAAGTTTGACTGAATGTAATGTAAATTTTCTGAAATACTCATTCTTTTAATTGAAATAAAGTTAATCCATTTAAAGGTTTTGGTTCAATATAAGTGCTTTTTGGAGGCATTGTCAAACCTAAATCAGCAATTTTTTCTAAATCATGCGATGAAACGGGATAAAAGAAAAATCCAGCACTTGATTTTTCTTTGTCCACCATAGTTTTCAAGTGATTTATTCCTTCAACATTTCCGGTTCCCCGAATAAATTTTAGTCGATTGTCGGTTCGGGAATCCTGAATATCTAAGATAGGTTTTAAAATTAATTCTTCAAATAAATAAGTATCCAATTCTGATAAACCGGCAACAGTTAAAAATTCTTTTTTTACAAATAAACTATAAAATTTCCCGTTCAAATACAATCCAAAATGGTGTTTCTTAGACGGGAAAAAAGAATTCTCTCCTCGTTCTGAAATTTCAAATTTCTCACCTATTTTCTTTAAAAATTCAGTAGAGTTTAAACCGTTTAAATCTTTTACAATTCTGTTGTAATCTCTGATAATCAATTCTTTATCTGAAACAAGCATTGCCAAAGTAAAATGAATCGGAGCATTATCAGATTCGTCTGGATTTTCATTTGTCATTTGTTCGGTATAAGCTAATGAACTTTCCATACGATGATGACCGTCTGCAATATAGAAAACTTCGTATTTTTCGATAGAATCTTTGATTTGCTGTAAATTCAGGCGGTTTTCAATTTGCCATAATAAATGTTGATTATTTAATTTATCTGTAAAAGAAACCACCGGTAAACGTTTCATTTCTACATCCATCAACAAATCAACTTTTTGGTTATGAGGATAAGTTAATAAAACCGGTTCAGAATGAAAATGAACGTCCATCAGATAATCAGCGAACCTTTTCACTCGTTTTTTTAATGTTTTTTCATGCTTTTTGATTTTTCCTTGTTTGTATTCGTGCATATTGACCAATCCAATAATGGCACGAACCTGTTCTTTACTGGGTTTTATGAGTTGATAAATGTAATAAGAAGGTCGGTCTTGTTCTGAACGTGTGCTGTTTATAAAATTCATATAATTTTGACGCACTCGTTGTTGTCTTTCTTTGATAGTAATCCGCTCATGACTCCAAGTAGGCTGAACTAAATGTAAAAAAGAGTCAGGATTACTTTCTAACTCTTTTTTTAGTTTTTCATGAGTAAAACTATCCACGCTTTTTGTCGCAAAAAGACCGGCAATTTCCTTGACGGGTCGTATTCCTTTAAATGGCTTAAATTGAGGCATAGTAGTTGGTTTTAAACAATTTATTTCTCGTAGAAATCAATAATTTGCTGAGCTAATTCCAGCCCGATTCTCTCTTGTGCTTCGATTGTATTTCCTGCTAAATGAGGAGATAAAGAAAGTGCATCATTCATCAATAAAAACACACTGGGCGTGGGTTCTTCTTCAAAAACATCCAATGCAGCACCTAATAATTTCCCACTTTCTAAAGTCGTTAGTAATGCTTTTTCATCTACAACCCCGCCACGAGCTGTATTAATTAAAACAGCACGGTCTTTCATTTTTTCAAATTCAGCAAAAGAAATCAAATATTTACTTTGTGACAGAACATGAAGGCTGATTATATCACTATGTTTTAAAACTTCATCAAACGATTGGGTTGAAATTGTGAAATCAAGTGAACGTCCATCAAAAAAATCAAGTGTGATAGTAGCTTTTTCAACAAATAAATCATAAGCGATTACCTTCATTCCGGCTCCAATGGCAGCTTTTGCTACAGCTTGACCAATTCTGCCAAATCCAATAATTCCCATTGTTTTTCCTGCTAATTCAAAAGCAGAACTATAGGCTTTTTTCAATTCTTTAAATTGCGAATCACCCTCCAAAGGCATACTGCGATTGGTTTGATGTAAATTCCGATAAATAGAGTAGGAGTGTGCCATTACCATTTCTGCAACTGAAGCAGAGGAAGAAGCCGGTGTATTGATGACTGTAATTCCTTTGGAACGGGCATACTCTACGTCAATATTATCCATTCCTACACCACCACGTCCAATAAGCTTTAAATCAGTGGAATCAATGAGTTCCTGGCGAACTTTTGTTGCACTTCTAACTAAAAGAACTTCAATTTCATTATCCTGAATATATTGACTTAGATTCTCTTGTGGAACGGTTTGAGTAAAAACCTGAAAACCTTTTTTTTCTAAAGTTTTTTTCCCAATGAGTGATATTCCGTCGTTTGCTAATATTTTCATATTTAATTGATTTATAGGATTTAATATTTAGTTATTTGAGCTAACTATTTATCCGAATTTTTGTTCAAAAATTTTCATTACATCAACTAAAACCTGAACGCTTTCTATTGGCATTGCATTGTACAAACTTGCCCGATAACCACCTACATCACGATGTCCGTTTAAATTAACAATTCCGGCTTCTTTCCAAAGTTTATCAAATTCTGATTTTAAATTTTCTTCTTTTAAAACAAAAGTAGCGTTCATTTCAGAACGATCTTCTATTGCGGAAGTTCCTATAAATAAAGCATTTCGGTCAATCTCATTGTACAATAAATTGGCTTTTGCCTGATTTCGTTTTGTGATTTCAGGAACACCACCTAAATTTTTCAACCATTGTAAATTCAACATTACTCCATAAATTGCCAAAACCGGCCAAGTGTTAAATGCGCTTCCTTTGCTAATGTGAGTTTGATAATTTAAGTAAGACGGAATATCTCGTCCGGTTTTGCCTAAAATTTCTTTTTTTATGATTGTCACCACACTTCCTGCAGGACCCATATTTTTTTGAGCTCCTGCATAAATCAAATCAAACTTCGAAACGTTGATTTCTTTACTCAAAATATCGGATGACATATCACAAACCAACGGAACTGGACTTTCCGGAAAAGATTTCATTTGAGTTCCAAAAATGGTATTATTGGAAGTGCAATGAAAATAATCGACATCTACCGGAATTTCATAGTTTTTTGGAATATAACTGAAATTTTTATCTGCTGAAGAAGCCGGAATACTAATTTCGCCTAAACGCTTAGCTTCTGTCAAAGCTTTTTTAGACCAAACGCCGGTTTCTAAATAAGCTGCTTTCCCATTTTCGGCTTTCAATAAATTAAAAGGAACCATAACAAATTGAAGCGATGCGCCACCTTGAGTAAAAATGACTTCATGTGTATCTGGAACATTTAATAAATCTTTGACCAATTGAATGGATGTGTCTAAAACTTCCTGAGCATCGGCTCTTCGGTGAGAAATTTCCATGATGGAAGAACCGCTATTATTGAAATCCAGCACAGCTTGTGCTGTTTTCTCAAATACTTCTTGCGGAAGGATACAGGGACCTGCACTGAAATTATGAATTTTCATATTGATTTGTAGGTATTTGTGTGAATTGTTGAGTTTAAATTATATTTATTCGTGCATAATACTGCGTTTTCCAAGTAATCGTTCTTCACTTTCCACGTGGTTTTCGTCCGGAATACAACAATCGACCGGGCAAACAGCCGCACATTGTGGTTCGTCATGGAAGCCCATACATTCCGTACATTTATCGGTTACTATGTAATACACCTCATCGCTGACCGCTTCGTGTTCCTCGTCTGCATTAAAGGTTTTTCCGTCTATATTGGTAAAATCACCTGAGAGCTTGGTTCCGTCTGCATATTTCCAATTTACTGCCGGTTCATAAATGGCATTATTGGGGCATTCAGGCTCACACGCTCCGCAGTTGATACATTCGTCTGTGATTATGATTGCCATCTTATTGTGTTTTTATGATTAATGGTTTGGATTTTTGTTAAATTTAATAAAATCAGTAGCATTTTTTCTGTTGCTTTCAATTTCTTAAATTTGCAAACAAAATTAGTACATTTTTTTATTCTTTATGTCAATTCACAGCGGTATTTCCTCGTTTAATGATTTAGGTCAGTTTTTCAGAACATTTCTTGAGAAAAAATCAGTTCTTTCAGAAGATTTTAATTCTTTAGAAAATAAATTTTTACAAAGTATTCAAAAAGCAGAATCAGAAAATCCTTGGTTTACTCGGGAAAATATTTTTTTGGCTTTGGAACAGTGGGCAAAAGTTTTGACAACAACTGATTTGGAAAACTGGACAAAACAATACAAATACACTGAAAACCCGAAAAGAGTAGGGGTGATTATGGCCGGAAATATACCCTTGGTCGGATTTCACGATTTACTTTCTGTATTACTTTCGGGGCATCAATTAATCGTGAAAACTTCATCAAAAGATGATGCTTTAATCGATTTTATTCTGGATTTTTTGATGAATTCTAATGAAAAATTCAATTCAAGTATTCAAAAAACAGAACGATTAAAGGATTTTGATGCAGTTATAGCAACGGGAAGCAATAATACGGCTCGTTATTTTGACTATTATTTTCGGAAAGTTCCTTCTATTATTCGAAAAAACAGAACTTCTGTTGCCGTTTTGACAGGAGAAGAATCACCGGAAGATTTGAGAAATTTAGGGAAAGATTTGTTTTCTTATTTTGGTTTAGGTTGCCGGAATGTAACCAAAATATATCTTCCAAAAAATTTCAATACGGATTTATTATTTGAATCGTTTTATGATTGGAAATCAGTTATTCATCATACAAAGTATGCTAATAATTACGAATATAACCGGGCAGTTTATTTGTTATCAAAAGAAGCATTTTTGGATAATAATTTCGTGATTTTAAAAGAATCAAAAGAATTGCACAGTCCGGTGGGAGTAGTTTATTTTGAGTTTTACAACAATAGTAATGAACTGAAAAATGAATTACATAATTTACAGGAAGAAATTCAATGTGTGGTAGCCCAAACACAAAATGAATTTTCTGATTCTGTGAAATTCGGACAAACTCAAAATCCATCTTTGAATGATTATGCAGATGGAGTAGATGTTATGCAGTTTTTAGAAAATTTATAAAAAATCCCACCTAAAAAGCGGGATTTTACGGATAAAAACCTTAATCGTTTTTTGATTTTTTCTTAATGTTTATTGCATAATCCTTATAATCTTCAATAGATTTTGTAACAATCTTTTTTGCAATTTCTGCATTTTGAAAATCTTCGACTACTACAATTTTATTTTCTAATTTTTTGTAATCTTCAAAGAAATTTTGCAATTCAACCGTCAAATGAGGTGGTAATTCTGAAACTTCGTTTATATGGTTGACACTCATATCATTTTGTGCTACTGCAATGATTTTGTCATCGCCTTCGCCATTGTCAATCATGCGTAAAACACCGATTACTTTTGCATCGACTATACACATTGGATCCACATCAATCTGAGAAATCACGATAATATCCAAAGGGTCATTGTCTTCGCCCAAAGTTTGTGGAATAAATCCGTAATTATGCGGATAATTTAAGGAGGAAAAAAGAACACGATCCAAACGAAGCATTCCTGATGCTTTATCCAATTCATATTTTGCTTTACTTCCTTGCGGAATTTCAATAATTGCCTGAACAACATCGGGTTGTTCTTTGCCCACCGAAACGTGGTGCCAAGGGTTAAATTTCATTTTATTTATATTTTTGTCAGTTCAAATCCACTCCAAACTGCTAATAATCCTAAAAGAAAACTTCCGGCAGAATAGGTAATGAATCCTAAATAATTTGAGTTTTGAAGCAGTGATAAATTTTCACTTGCAAAAGTGGAAAATGTAGTGAAACCACCACAAAAGCCAACTGTTAAGAAAATGCGCCAATCTTCGGACAAACCATTGGATTTTTCGGAAAAGCCTAAGAAAAGTCCGATTAGTAAACAACCTGTAACATTGACAATAAAAGTTCCATAGGGAAAGTTGAGATTAAATTTAGCCATTCCCAAACTAATAGCGTAACGGAGAATACTGCCTAAAAAACCACCCAAACCAACCCATAAAAAAGATTTCATTTTGAATTTCTAAATTTACCGGGCAAATATAGGGGATAAAATTGTGTTACTATTTATTACCAAAAGAGAAAATACTACTATTATAAATTATCAATTATAAAAAATTCTATTTAACATAAATAGGAAATAAATTTGTTTTGAAATTTATTAACCAAAAAAAAAAGTACTATTACCAATCAATTATGAAAAACTCTATTTAACATAATATAAATTATAGGAAATTTATTTGTACATTAAACAATTGAAATTCATACTATTAGAATTTATAACGCAACTGTACCAAGAAATATCGTCCCAGAAGTTCCCGGGTATTGATAATAGTTTGATTGGTTGTTGCATCAAAATTTGAACTTACAATTCGTTCATTTCCAAGTAGATTTCCTCCAATCGCCGTTAAATACGTTCCTTTGGCAACATGGTACCGAAGCGAAGCATTTAGAGCTTGATTTTCATTAATCAACTCATTATTAGTATATTGCATTCGGTATGAATAATCACTTTGAAATAAGAATTTATCGGAAATTGACCAGGCAAATTTTCCAAATGGTCGCCAAGTTTTGAATTTTGTATCTACCATAGATTTAAAATCACTATGCGAATAATTCAAGCCCACATCCAATTCTACCTTTTTTCTGAATTTAAATTTATTGGTCAACGTATAATTCTGATTCAGAGAACGGTTATTTGTCCAGGAATCAACCAATTGCATATTTCCATTTTCGTCAAACTCTAATTGACGAATGTTTGTAAAATATTCGGTGGAAGAAAAATTTGTATTTAAGCTTAATGAATAATAACGGGTAAATCGCTTTTGTCCACCAAAATAAACTGATAAAGTCTGGTCTTTTTCCGGATTATTCAACAAAGTATTGTGTTGCGGAATAGAACTCATATCGGATTGATTTTGAATGTTATCCACAATTCTGCTATAATTCATACCCATATAAAAATTCAAAAAACTAAACGAATTAAAATATCCGTAACTAATACCTGCATTGTGATAAAGTGATTCTTTTAAATCAAGGAATCCACTGAAAATCGAATAATAATTTTGAATTTCATAAGCATCTGACAAATTACTTAAATTCGGTAATTTGTATTCCTGATTATAACGTAAATTAATAGTATGTGAATTATTCGGGCGAATTTCCGCACTAAAATGTGGCAAAAATTTAG
>JAQVDG010000051.1 GCA_028698395.1 Weeksellaceae bacterium | reverse complement strand
TATTATGTGGGTGCTTTGTTTTTATTTATTTTCAGTTCAGTTTCAGGAAAAGATTTAGTCGGAAAATGGGGATACAAAAAAAGTATTGTTTACGGATTGCTTTTTTCTGCTTTAGTAGCAGTTTCTATGATTATTGCTGTTGAAATCAACACTTATATAGGAATGTTATTTGGATTATTCATAGTAGCCTTAGGGTTTTCCTTACAACAAACTGCTGCCAATCCTTTTGCAATTTCATTAGGAAACCCGAAAACCGGAGCCAGTCGTGTGAATTTGGGAGGAGGAATTAATTCATTCGGAACCACCATCGGCCCCTTGATTGTTGCTTTTGCTCTTTTTGGAACAACAGCTTCAGTTTCTGATGCCGACATTGCAAGTTTACCCTTAAATAAAGTCGTGTATTTATATGCCGGAGTAGGTTTATTGTTCATTGGAGCCGCCGGATTATTTTATTTTTCCAAGAAAGTTCCGGCAGGAATCTCCAGTGAAAACATAGAAAAATCCAATAAAGCCATACGGATTTTGGTTATTATGACTTTGCTTTTGGGTGCTATGTTTGCTCCTGTTTTTAATAGTTATAAAAGCGATTCGGCTTTGAAAATTGAACAATTACAACAAGAATTAAAAGTTGCAGATTCTCAACAAAAAATTAATATAGAAAATCAGATTGAGAGTATAAAAAAGCCACTTGAAAATCAAAGAATGCTATGGTTAGGAGGAGCCCTATTAGTAGTTTTAGGAGGACTTTCTTATGCGGGATTCAGTGCAAAAAGAAAGGCAGAAGGTTGGGGTGCTATGCAATATCCACAATTAATTTTGGGTATGATTGCTATTTTTCTCTACGTAGGAGTAGAAGTAGCGATTGGTAGTAATTTAGGAGATTTACTTCAACAAAAAGAATTTGGTTCGCATAATTCTTCTGAAATCGCGCCTTATATTTCCATGTATTGGGGAAGTTTAATGATTGGACGTTGGGCAGGAGCTATTTCAGCATTTAATATTCAAGGAATAAAAAAGAAAGTTTTATTAATTGTCGTACCACTTATTGCATTTTTAGTAATTCTGATTGTCAACACTTTAGCAGGTTCAGACATGACACCACTTTATTATTATGTAGTTTGTATTTTCATTCAAATCAGTATGTTTTTCATTAGCAAAGACCGTCCGGCGATTACTTTATTTATTTTTGGAGTATTCGGTGTAATTGCAATGTTGGTAGGATTAATGACAGAAGGAACACTTGCAATTTACGCTTTCTTGGCGGGAGGTTTGGCTTGTAGCATCATGTGGCCTTCTATTTTTTCTTTAGCCTTAATGGGATTAGGGAAATATACCGCACAAGGTTCGGCTTTTTTGGTTATGATGATTTTAGGTGGAGGAATCATTCCGCCGATTCAAGGAAAATTAGCTGATATTATCGGAATTCATACTTCTTATATTATTCCGGTTTTATGTTTTGTTTATTTAGCTGTATTTGCACTTGTCGTAAAATCTTTGCTGAAAAAACAAGGAATTGAGGTAGATTTGGTTGAAGCTTAATGACAGAATAGTTTTTTATCAAAACTTCATTCTTTGAATTCTTACAGCATTTAAAATCGCTAGTAAAGCTACGCCTACATCTGCAAAAACAGCTTCCCACATAGTTGCAATTCCGCCGGCTCCTAAGAATAATACAATAATTTTCACACCAAATGCCAAAATGATATTTTGAATAACAATTTGCTTGGTTTTTTTTCCAATTTTAATTGCTGTAGCTATTTTTGAAACTTGGTCGGTTTGAATGACAACATCAGCAGTTTCAATAGCCAAATCGCTTCCCATTCCGCCCATTGCAATTCCTACATCGCTCATTGCCAAAACCGGAGCATCATTGATTCCGTCTCCTACAAATGCAACGACTACCTCCGGATTATTTTTTATAATTTGCATTTTTTCGACTTTTTCCTCAGGTAACAAATTCCCATAAGCCAAATCAATCTTCAATTCTGTTTTTACTTTTTGAACAATGGAATCTTTGTCGCCACTCAATAATACAGTGTGTTTTACTCCATTTTTTTTCATTTCAGAAATAGCCGATTGTGCGTCTTCTTTTAATTCATCGGCAATGGTAATATATCCGGCAAATTTTCCGTTAATTCCAACTAAAACAATAGTTTCTACGATTTCATCAAATGATTTATCATAAGAAACTCCCATTTTTTTCATCCATTTTGAATTTCCGGCAAGCACTTCTCTTCCATCTATTTCGGCTTTTAAACCCAAACCGGAAAACTCCATACAATTTTCTGCTTTTTTATGAGAAAAATGAAATGAAGTAATGGCTTTTGCAATCGGATGAGTAGAATGAGCTTCTATCGCCGAAACTATATCCAAAAAATCTTTTTCATTTCCTTCAACAGTATAAACTTTCTGAACAGCGAAAACTCCTTTTGTTAAGGTTCCGGTTTTGTCTAAAATCACCGAATTTACTTTTGCCATTGTATCCAAAAAATTAGAACCTTTGAATAAAATTCCGTTTCGAGAAGCTGCTCCAATTCCACCAAAATAACCCAACGGAATGGAAATCACCAAAGCACAAGGACACGAAATTACAAGAAAAACCAAAGCACGATACAACCATTCTTTGAATTGATAATTTTCAACAATAAAATAAGGAAAAACAACTAATGCAAGAGCTAAGAAAAACACAGCCGGTGTATAAATTTTCGCAAATTTCCGAATGAACAACTCTGTTTTTGCTTTTCGGGAAGCAGCTTCCTGAACCAAATGTAAAATTTTGGATAAAGAGCTGTCTTCAAATCGTTTATCTACTTCAATTTCAATCACTTTTTCCAAATTCAACATTCCTGCTAAAACTTTTTCATTTTGCCGAATAGTTTTAGGTTTGCTTTCTCCACTCAATGCCGAAGTGTTAAATCGGGAAAAATCAGAAAGCAAAACACCATCCAAAGCTACTTTCTCTCCGGCTTTTATCCGAATTTTCTCACCAATTTCAACTTCCTCAGGCGATAGAGTTTTCCATTGATTACTTCGGAAAACAGTAACTTCTTTTGGACGAACATCCAACAAAGTTTTGATATTGTTCCGAGCTTTGTTAACTGCTGCCGACTGGAAAAGTTCTCCCAAATTATAAAACAACATTACCGCTACGCCTTCTGGATATTCTTTCAAAGCAAAAGCACCTAAAGTGGCTAAAGTCATCAATGAAAATTCGTTGAAAAAATCTTTCTTTTTGAGTAAATCAAAAGCAGATTTTATTACCGGAAAACCAACTAAAATATAAGCAAGTGAATACCAAATCAAACGAAAATATTCATTTTGAAATAATTCGGGCGATTTTGTAAAATCACAAATAATTCCTGTCAGCAATAAAGTAAAACTGATAATAACCGGTATGTAGGGCTGTACCGAAAAAGAATTTTCGTGCTTGTGATTGTGGTTTTCAACTTCATCATGAGCACAACAAACTTTTGACATTTTTTGAAATTTTGAGTAAAATTAAGTCAAAAAATGTGCAACTGAATTGCAAAAACCGAGAACCTACTTGAAGTTTACACTCTAAATAACCGATTCTAATACGATTTTACGTTTTGTAAAACCGCTTTATCTTTTTCTTTAGGAGATAATTTGTAATTATAATTCGGAAGAGCCGACTCCCAGTCGCCATAACCGGAATTAGGAAGAACGATGAACGTTTTACCGAATTCATTAGAAAGTTCATGTACTTTTTGATTTCGTTCTGCTTGGGATTTTTTATAAAAAACATCAGAAAAATCAGTCAGATTATCACCCAAATACATAAAAACTTCATACTCTTTTAAAATCGCTTTTCGTCTTTCTTCTTTATCAGAAGTATCTTTCATAACAATCACATGTTCCTCATCAGCAAAGGGAAAACCCAATTGTTTTAAGTTTTTTATTGTTCCCGGTTTATCGTTTTCATTTCGGTTAGAAACATAAAAAACCGTGATATTTTTTGAAGCGGCATAATTAAAAAAATCAACGGCTCCCGGATAAGGAATCGCTTCTCCTTTTGAAGTCCATTCTAACCAGGTTTTTTGGTCGAATTCTTTCCCTTGTAAAGCTTGAGTAACGGCATAAGGTGAATTATCCAAAATAGTTTCATCAATATCGGTTACAATTGCAATCGGACGAAGATGATTTTGCTTTGCTTTTTCAGTTACAATGTTCTTTGCTAAATTATAAGCTTGATAACAAAGTGCTTGAAACTCTCCGGCATTTTGTTGCCAAAGTGCTGAATATACTTTTCCATTCAGAATTATATCGTTTAAATGACGTTCAGTAGAAACCGTACGAACAGCCGGAGATTCTAATCTATTATCGCGGTTTACAACTGAAATACTACAAGAAGAAAGAAAGAATATACTTAAAATCCCAAAAGAAAATAGATAGTTTTTTTTCATTTTTTTATTAATTTGACAGCAAAGTTAAATTTTATTTGGATATTTCCCTTTTCTAATAAAAAATTAAAATCTGTGGAATTCAAAGTTCTTACATTTGAAGATATTCAGTATTTTCAGCAATTAATCGGTAAAAAAAATGTATTGGTTTCCGATTTTGATTCTTACTGTTACGATGCAACTGAAAACCTGCATTATCCACCTGAAATTGTGCTAAAACCTTCTTCTTCAGAAGAAGTTTCCAAAATTGTAAATTATTGTTATGAGAATTTACTCCCGATTACGCCGCGCGGTGCCGGAACAGGACTTGTCGGAGGTGCTTTACCGATTAAAGGAGGTGTGCTTTTATCAGTTGAACAACTAAATTCCATCATAGAAATTGATGAAAAGAATTTTCAAGTAACAGTAGAAGCCGGTGTAATTAATTTTAATTTACAACAGGAATTAGCAAACTATAATTTATTTTATCCTCCCGACCCCAGTAGTTGGCAAAGCTCGTTCATTGGTGGAAATATAGCGACTAATGCCGGCGGGCCAAAAGCTGTAAAATATGGTGTAACCTCACACTATGTTTTGAATCTTGAAGTTGTTTTACCTAATGGAGAAATCATTTGGACAGGTGCAAATACTTTAAAAAACAGTACCGGCTTAAATTTAACTCAACTTTTTGTGGGAAGTGAAGGAACTTTGGGAATCATCACCAAAGCGGTTTTAAAAGTGATTTCAAAACCTCAGAATGCTATTTCTCTGTTGGTACCGTTCCAAAATCTATATGAGGCTTGTGATGCTGTTTCGGCAATTTTTCATGCCGGAATTCATCCTTCCACTTTGGAATTTATGGAACAAAGAGCAATTCATGCTACCGTTAGTTTTCTTTTTGGACAGGGAAACTCTCCTTTTGCAAAAGAAATTTTTGATACTACTACGCAAGCGCATTTGCTGATTTCATTAGATGAGAATATTGATTCCGATTTACAAAAATGTGTGGATGTGGTTTCAAAATATACTATTGGTGAAATTCTTTTTGCTGAAAATCAAGCTGAAAAAGACAGAATCTGGCTCATCCGAAGACGTGTGGCAGAAATTGTAAAAATGAAAGGCTACACAATTGAAGAAGACACGGTTGTTCCGAGAGCAAATCTTGCAAAATTAGTGGAAGCCATGCACAATTTGGCAGATGAAAATCAATATAAAGTGGTTTGCTATGGCCATGCAGGTGATGGAAATCTACACATAAGAATCAATCATCCAAAGTATAAAAACTCTTATAATGTACCTGAAATTCAGGAAATACTGAAAGAATTATTTCAAATCGTGAAAAATTTGGGAGGAACAATTTCGGGCGAGCACGGAATCGGTTTGATTCAGAAAAATTATCTGCCGATTGTGTTCAGTGAAGCCAATTTAGAACTTCAAAAATCCATTAAAAAAGCTATTGACCCAAAAAATATTATGAATCCTGAGAAGATTTTTTGATTTTCTTTTTCAAAAAATACAAATTTGGTAGAATTCTAACCCAATTCCCAAAATATGACTACATTCGTTTAAGAAAATACACAACAATGAAATGGTTGAGTAAATCCAAGAGAAAATTAGCCAAATTTTGGAGATGGTTTAGAAGTAAAGAAGGAAGGGCACATATTTTCGAAATTATTTTTGAAGCGGATACCTTTTATGGACGCTTGTTTGATATTACTTTGCTTTTCACGATTTTACTGAGTGTTTTTTTGGTAATGCTGGAATCTGTTCCTTTAATTAATGCAAAACACCACAGAACTTTGGTTGTTTTTGAATGGATTATTACTATTTTATTTACTATTGAATATGCACTTCGGCTTTATTCAGTCCGAAAACCTTGGCGTTATTTCTTCAGTTTTTACGGAATCATTGATTTATTAAGTATTCTTCCAACTTATTTGGGAATTCTTTATCCTTCAACTAAATATTTATCCAGTATCCGGATTTTACGATTATTCCGAATTTTCCGAATTTTTAGACTAACGCAATTTTTACGTGGCGGAAATACGCTTTTAATCGCGCTCAGAAGAGCACAAACGCAAATTGTTGTTTTTATTTCATTTATCATCTTAACCGGTGTTGTTTTGGGTTCTTTTATGTATATTCTTGAAGTGGATGAGCCCGAATCAAGCATTACTTCTATGCCAACCGGAATTTATTGGGCAATGGTAACTTTGACAACAATTGGATATGGTGACATTACGCCGGTTACGACTTCGGGGCGAATTTTAGCCACAATTGTAATGGTTTTAGGTTATGGAGTAATTGCCGTTCCGGGAATTTTAGCAGTAGGTGCTTATAAAGATATAAAAGCTGAAAATTTTCAGAAAAACACACAAATTTGCCAACATTGTCACGACTCTTCTCACCTGAATAATTCCAATTATTGCAAAACCTGTGGTTATCCCTTGCGAAGAGATGTGGACAGGAATCGATAAGTTTATTCTTTTTCTATTTCCGGAAGTGTAAGTTCATAAATTTTGCGCCAATTTTTTCCGGTAACTAAAATGGTATTTCCATAAAGTGCAATTCCGTTTAGTACATCATCAGAACCTCGGGATTCATTCAAAGAATTTAAGTCATAATAATGCTCAACCCTTCCTGTTTTGGGATCAATTATCAATATATAAGGCGTTTGCCAAACATTAGCAAAAATTTTCCCGTTAATATATTCCATTTCATTAATATTATTATAAATAGAAACATTTCCGGTTACCTGAATCCGTCTTTTATAGTTCAGATTTTCATCAAAGAAAAAGATATTTTGTGTTCCGTCTGATAAGATGAGTTCATCCTCTGAACTTGTCATTCCCCAACCTTCTTTAAGCTGAGAAGGCATTTCTAAAGTTTTGATTAATTCCAAAGAAGTAGCATCATAAACGAAAATTTTTCGTTCTCTAAATGTTAATTGGTAAATTTTATTTTGAAATAAAGTTGCTCCTTCTGAAAACACATTGGGTTCTTGTTTTGTTTCTTTTATAAATTGAGAAGAACCCAAAGCATAAGCAACCAATTTGGATTTTCCGTACTGACCGGAACTCTCGTAAATTTTATTATCATGAAAAAAGAAACCTTGTGTAAAAAGTTCTTGAAAATGAGGGTATTCATTAATGAGTTGATAATCAACAGCTGTTTCTCTTTCCGGACTTAAAATTCCGATTTGAGTTTTACCATAAATATGTTTGTCTTGCAAGTACACATAAATTTCCAATTCATTAATTCCTAAAACTGCATTTTCAGAATGTATTACTTCTTTATTTTTCATCGGTTTTCCATTCAGAATCAAAGAAACAGAATCAATTTTATCTTGATTTTGAAGGAATTGCACTTCCAATTCATCATTTAAATGAATAGATTTCGCTTGTAATTCATAAAAATCTGATTTAAAATCAGATAAACCTTTTATTTTATCTGTACAAGACAAAATACTTCCTATAAGTAAAAGAATTGCTACTTTTTTCATTGATTTCGTTTAAATTTCATTTGTTTTTTCTTCTTCTCTTTTTGCCCAATCGTTGATCCATTTTGCTAATGTCTTTGCCCATTCTTCATTGTCGTTAAGTCCTTTGATATAACCAAAATAATCACCTCCGGCAGATTTAAAAGTTTCTAATCCCCGAGTGGAAATATTTTCTAAAGTTTCAGTGCTGTCCAATACGTGAGAAGGCGAAATGACTACCACTTTTTTAATTCCTATTTTAGGATAGTTTTCTAAGGTTTCCATTGTAGAAGGCTTCAACCATTCTCCTTTTCCTAAAGGTGTATGGAAAGTTATTTCAACTTTTTCCGAATCAATTCCTACTTCTTTGCAAACCAATTCTGTAGTGGTTATACACTGGTTTTTATAGGTTTCAAATTGAGTGAATTTATACTGTTTTGCTTTTTCAGATGCCTTTCTCTCATGTCTTTCCGGAATTCCACGATAGGAGAACACTAATTTATCGTATTCAGAAGGTAATTTCCCCATGATTCTATCAGCTAAAGCCTGAATATAATCCGGGTGTTTATAAAATGAATTTAAAAAAGTCAATTGTAGGTTTTTGAATTTTTTTTGTTGAATTTCAATCACTTTATCAACGGCTGTCCAGGTAGAACTCATTGTGTATTGTGGAAAAAGCGGAATTACCAAAATTTGTTCAACTTCTTCACTTGCTAATTTATACAATGCATGCTGAATTGACGGGCTTCCGTAACGCATTCCGGTTGCTGTCGGAAGTTGGGTTTTCTGTTGGGTTTTTTTTTGAAGTCGTTTGGAAATCACACTGAGAGGAGAACCTTCTGTCCATTCTGTTTTTTTATAAGCTTCTGTTATTTCGTTTAGCTTTTGCGGTATAATTTTAAAGTCAGCTAAAAACTTTCGAGTCAAAAAAGGAAAATCCAAAACCATTGGATCCATTAAAACTTCTTTCAAAAACTCTTTTACCTCTTCTTTTTCGGAAGAATCGGCTGCACCCCAATTCAGCAATAAAACTCCTTTTTTCATCTTGCAAAACCAAATTTAGCACAAAATTAAGGTAAAGTTTGGTTTATGAAGAATTTTATACGGTTTTCCTATTTCCAACAAAAAAACTACTCTTAAAAAATCAAGAGTAGTTTTTTATTTTTTGACTACGACAGATAAAAAAAAAATCGCCCTCTTTAAAATCGGTATTAAAAATCTTCACATTTTCGTAGATAACGGTCGCCAGAGGAAAGCCATACCTTTTGGCAACTTCCACTACATGAAGATAATCCTCTAAACAATTCCAGGGGCTGATCGTATATGCCAGCGACACCGAGGCCTTCAGCTTTTTCAATTCCTCGATCGACTTAATAACGGAGTCGTAGCCGCCGACCCCGCGCGCAAGGATATACGTCTGCGGACGGCCATCAAGGGACAATTGGACATTTTTTATATTTAATCTCTCAACGAAATCGGCCAATTTCCGATGATCGACCCCGTTAGAGAGCAAAATATAATCGAAACCGTATTTTTGGATCAGCTGCACTATCCGGGCGAATTGCGGATGCAATATCGCCTCTCCCCCCTGAAGGGTAAAACAGGAATAACCCGGCCTGATCAATCTGCTCTTTAAAAGCCCCTCTACCATCTCCAACGGCATGTCTATTTTGGGCTCTTCCCGCCAAATACCGCAGGCCCTGCATTGGGAATTGC
>JAQVDG010000050.1 GCA_028698395.1 Weeksellaceae bacterium | reverse complement strand
GTTTATCAGGTTTTTATTTTTTAATTATTTTTTTTACTTTTTTGAGAAATTTATTCTTCTTCAAAAGAATTCCAGCCTTGAGCAGTTAATTTCATAGCAGAATTTTCTCCTTTCAGCATTAAATAACTTTCTGCATTTTGCTCAGTTGTATGCCCGATTACTGTCAAATTCGGATTGCCTTTGATTTTATCGTAATCATTTTGTTTAATAGTAAACAATAATTCATAATCTTCTCCTCCGTTCAAAGCACAAGTTACCGGATTAATTCTAAATTCTTCTGCTGTTCGGATTGTGGTTGGATCCAATGGTATTTTTTCTTCATAAATCTTAAATCCATAACCACTTTGCTTGGACAAATGCAAAATTTCAGAAGATAATCCATCCGAAATATCAATCATAGAAGTTGGTTTTACTTCTAAGTCTTTTAATAATTGTATAATATCCTGTCGGGCTTCCGGCTTTAATTGGCGACCGATTAAATATTCATAATCAGTTAAATCGGGTTGCATTTCCGGATTAACTTTGAAAACTTCATTTTCTCTTTCCAAAACCTGTAAACCTAAATAAGCTCCTCCCAAATCACCACTTACTACCAATAAATCATTTTCTCCACAACCGTTTCGGTAAGTTAACTCTTCTCGTTTTGCAGAACCTATTGCTGTTATATTTAGAATTAATCCTTTTTCAGAAGAAGTTGTATCGCCTCCGACCCAATCGACTTTATATCTTTTACAAGCAATTTTAATTCCTTCATACAATTCTTCTAAGGCTTCTAACGAAAAGCGATTAGAAACAGCAACAGAAACTAAAATTTGTGAAGGAACAGCGTTCATCGCAAAAATATCACTCAAATTCACTACCACCGATTTATAGCCCAAATGCCGTAACGGAACATAGGTTAAATTAAAATGAACACCTTCAACCAACATATCGGTAGAAATAACCGTATCCAATTCTCCGAAATTTACAACAGCAGCATCGTCTCCAATTGAAAAATGTGTACTTTCATTATAGATTTCAATGTCTTGAGTTAATCGCTCAATCAATCCAAATTCGCCTATTTTATCCAATGGAGTCAAAGCCCCTTGTTTATCTTCCAACATAAAAATGTATTAGATTTAAGAAGAATAAGATACTAGTTAAAAATTACTGAACTTTCTTGTAAATAAATGTGATATCCTGAAGAAGTGTCATATTTCCTTGCCAATCCGAAGCAGAAAATCCTTCAGGAATAACAAAAGTAAGAGTATTATTTTCCAAAACAGCATTCAAAACATCGCCATTCAAAGTAATGGCAACCGTATTAGCCGTTTGTACCCATATAAAAGAATCTTCTTCTGTTTCCTCTATACATTCCACTTCATAATTTCCTTCTTCTCCACTAATGTCGGCATAAGAATTTGAAATTACAAGCCCTGTAAAATCCGGATTGAATGTCAGTAATTCATTTTGATAACATCCGGTTTCGAGCATTAAATCAGAATGAACTTCTCCATCACCATTAAAATCATAGGATTCTCCTAACAACAAAGAATGAAGCTTCCAAGTACCCGGAAGTTGAATTTCTTCTTCTAAAATATCTCCCTCATGGTAAGTTTCATCTTCCCAAGGATCACATGAGTTTAATACGAATCCTGAAAATAAAACTGCAATCCCTAAACCTATTATTTTTTGCATTTGTGTAAAATTTGGGCTAAAATTACATCATTTTGATGGAAATCAAAATAAATTAAGCTTTGTTTAGCATTTCATAAATTAAATCGGCTTCATAACCTTTTTGAAGTAAATAATTCCGGATTTTCATTTTCTTCTTCCAACTTTCTCTTTCAGACTTTAAACTTGTTTTTTTCTTATTATGTAATTCTTCTAAAGTGCTTTGGTATTCTGTTTCATCAATGGTTTTCAAGCCTTTCTCGATTAAATTCATTGGAATTTTTCTTTTTTTTAATTCTATCTGAATTTTAATTTTTCCCCATTTTTTTATTTTGAATTTTCCACTGACAAAAGAATTAACAAAGCGTTCTTCATTTAAAAATTTATTTTCAATCAAATAAATAAAAATAGAATCATAGGCTTCCGGAATGAGTTGGAACTCTGTTAATTTTTGCTCAACTTCCCAATGACAACGGTCTTGATAAGCACAATATTTTGCTATTTTATCTCGAATTTCATTTACAGTAAAGGAAGCCGTATTTTTTTGAGTCTTTTTGGTAGTCAATTTGAATTTGTTTTTATTGGTTGTTTGTGTGAGTATTATTCTCTATAATAAATTCGCTTGACTCGTGAAGAAATCGAAGTCAAAACTTCATACGGAATGGTTTGCATTTGATTGGCTAAAGTAGAAATACTTGGTTTTTCTCCAAAAATAATCACTTCATCTCCTTCTTCACAATTAATTTCCGAAACATCCAACATCAGCATATCCATACAAATTGTTCCTACAATCGGCGCAAAATTTCCATGAATATTCACTTTTCCAATACCATTTCCCAATGAACGACGAATTCCATCAGCATATCCCACAGGAATTGTTGCTATTTTACTGTCTTTATCTGCTTTAAAATTTCGTCCGTAACTCACTGTTTCTCCTTTTTTTATGGTTGTAATTTGAGAAATAACTGTTTTAAACGTAGCAACTGTTTTCAGTTGTTTTTGAATTGATTTATCTTCAGAAATTCCATACATTCCAATTCCCAATCGGACCATATCGCATTGATAATCATTAAAATGAATGATTCCTGAGGAATTTAAAGCGTGTTTTACCGGTTTTATATTCAATTCCAATGCGATTTTATCGTAAGCTTCGTCAAAAATTTTTAATTGGTGAAGAGCAAAATCTTTTTCTTCCGGCACATCTGCTGTTGCTAAATGTGTAAAAACAGAACGAACTCTTACCCATTTTTGGTTCTTTAAATAAGTAATTAATTCATCCAATTCTTCTGTTCTAAAGCCTAAACGATTCATTCCTGAATTGATTTTTAGGTGAACGGGATAAGGATGTGGAATTGATTTTTCTTTTAATTTTTGAATAAATAAATTCAAAACCCGTAAACTGTAAATTTCAGGTTCCAGTTTAAAATCAATAATTGATGAATAGCTGCTTTGTTCAGGATTCATAACCAAAATAGGTAGGTTAATTCCTGATTTTCTTAATTCCACACCTTCATCGGCATAAGCCACACCGAGGTAATCCATTTTATAATGCTCTAAAGTTTGAGCAATTTCAAAACTTCCTGTTCCGTAACTATTGGCTTTAATCATTGCCATTATTTTAGTTTTGGGGTGTAGTTTACTTTTAAAAACTTTCACATTGTCAATCAAAGCTTGCAAATTGATTTCCAATACGGTATCATGTGATTTTTTTTCTAAAAAAGCTGAGATTTTTTCCAATTGAAATGGACGCGCGCCTTTGAGTAAAATTGCTTCATTGTTTACGTTTTGCACGCTCAGTGTTTTGAAAAAAGCATCTGTCGTGCGAAAAGTTCGTGCATCGGCTTTAAATAAATTCCGATAATATGGAATAAAATCTCCAATTAAAACTAAATCATTAATTTGATAGCTATTGACCAAATCGGCTACTTTTTTATATAAACGATCCGGGTGTAAATCACTTTGTAAAATATCGGTCAACACTAAGCTTTTATGTGAAAAAGGTTGTTGTGCCAGTACATCTAAGGCTACTTTTACCGAATCTAAATCTGAATTAAATGTATCATTAATCAAAATGCTGTTTCGGATAGCTTCTTTGATTTCCAGGCGCATTTCGACCGGTAATAATGTATTGGTCTGTTCCAAATAAATTTCCAAATCCAATCCCAATGCCAATAAAGTCGTGAGAACATTCAAACTATTTTCAATTGAAGCTTTATCGCTAAACGGAATCTGGTATTTTATCGTTTTTGAATTCCACTGAATTTTGATTTCTTTTCCACCGGGAATATCCGAATTGGAAATATAACGAATATTTGCTTCTTTATTTTTGCCGAAAGTGAAATGCTTGATTTTAGGTAATTCTCTGTTAATTATTTCATTAACAATTTTATCATCTGAATTATAAACCAAACTTTGACTGTTTTTGAATAATTTTAATTTTTCGGTAATTAACTCTTCTTTTGATTTAAAATTTTCCAAATGAGCAATTCCAATATGAGTTAAAACACCGATTTTAGGTTGAATTACTTTTTCTAAAATTTCCATTTCTCCCGGTTGGGAAATACCGGCTTCAAAAATCCCTAATTTTTTTCCGGCTGTAATTCTCAAAACGGATAAAGAAACACCAATTTGAGAGTTATAGCTCTTGGGACTTCGGACAATGGGAAAATCTTTCCACAATAATTGGTTTAGCCATTCTTTTACTACGGTTTTTCCGTTGCTTCCGGTAATTCCAATAACGGTCAATCTGAATTGTTTCCGATGAAATTTCGCCCATTCTTGAAGTGCTTTTAAAGGTGATTCTACTTTTAAATAGACAGCATCTTTTTCTCCATGTTCAATTTCCGAAACGACAAAAGTTCGTATTCCTTTTTCATAAGCATCATGAACATAGTAATTTCCATTATTTAAAGCACCGTCAAAAGCGAAAAAAACACCATTGAGCGGTTGGAAAATATTTCGGGAATCAAAATAAATTTCTTCAACAATTCCGGTTGGATTGCCTATGATTTCAGCCGATATAATTTCAGCTAACTCTTGTATTCTGTATAAATTCAATGTTTTATGATTTTTAGTAATTCACAATAAATCTTGGTTAAAAGTAATTAAAATTTATGTGATTCAGAGTTCTTAAGCTAATTTTTATAGTAGGAAAGACTTTTTATTTTACAGAATATTATGAATTCATTCAGAAATAAGTGAATAAAATATTCTAAAAAAAGAGGAGGATTTGTTTCTAATCCTCCTCTCCTCTTTTTAATTCTTGCATAAGATTATTTTCTTATTCAAGACACCACTTTTAATAACTGATAATGTTTTTGAAAAATTCAAAATATTTTGAATAGTTGACTTTTTGGGGCTCAACTGACTTCCCATAAGAGAATAATTGTGTTTCATTAACCCGTGTTTTAAAATTATATATTTACAACGGATTCTTATACAAAATATTGTAATTTAAACTACTTCAAAAGTTAAACTATTGTTAAAGTAATGTTTTTCTCTTCTATCAATTTTCGTAAGTTAATCAAAGCATACCTCATCCGTCCCAAAGCGGTATTGATACTTACATTGGTGTCTTCTGCTATTTCTTTAAAACTCAGTTCTTTAAAAATTCTCAGCTCCAAAACTTCTCTTTGGTCTTCAGGTAAATAATCAATGATTAAACGTAGTTCTTTTTCAATTTGCTCTTTGATGATTTTTGTCTCCATGCTATCTTCCGGTGTGGCAATAAAATCAAAAATACTAAAATCTTCATTCACAAATGTTTCCCCTACCAAAGGCATACGGGTTTTGGTTCTGAAATAATCAATGGTTAAATTATGCGCAATTCGCATTACCCATGGGAGAAATTTACCTTCTTCATTGTATCTTCCTTCCTTAAGCGTAACAATGACTTTTATAAAAGTATCTTGGAAAATATCTTCGGCAGTTTCTTTATCTAAAACTTTTGTATAAATAAATCCATACACTTTATTCTTGTGCCGATAAACTAATCGCTCTAAAGCCGTTTCATCGCCAAGTATGTAATTTTTAACTAATTGAGAGTCCTCAATGAATTCCATATTCTTTCTTTTTTAGTAGTTGAAAAGATAGAATGTGTGCAATAGGCAAGTGTTTTTTTAAGATTTAACTACGCAAATATAGGAAACTTGTTGAATTAATTGCAATTTTATTCTGTTTTTAATTATTTTAAATTGAGAATATTTTACGTCCCAGTAAATATTGAGAAATGAATAAACTAAAAAGAGCAATAAAATTTTCTACAATTATTTAGCTGTTTGTGTATATTTACAAGTAAAATAATAATTGTAAATTTCCGTAAACTTTAATCTATGCGAAACTTTTATTTACCTAACAGTACTTTACGACAAATTTTATTCATTATTGTCGCTTTAGTATCGCTCATCGTAGTACTTTATAATTTATCTTCTTTTATTCCCGGGTTTTTAGGTGCTTTTTGTTTATATGTTTTACTAATTCATCCTTTACAATGGATGATGCGCCATTGGAAATTAAACAAACTTTTATCCGTTATTTTATTAATGATAGGAAGTTTCATAATTGTCATCACTCCCATGATTTTCCTAATTAATATGCTGACAAAAAAAGTAAGTTCTGCTTTAGAAAACAAAGAAGATATTCAATCCAAAATAGAATTGGGATTAAGTAAGATAAACGAAGAAACCGGTGTGGATTTACTCAAAGAAATTAACATTGGAGATATTACTTCTTTAGTATTTAAGTTAATTCAAGAAATTTTGAACACCTCAATAAACGGTGTGATTCAAATTGGAGTAGCCTATTTGATTTTGTATTTCATGTTGATGAATTACAAAAAAATGGAAAATTGGTTTTACACAAACATCCCACTTCGTTCTGAAAACTTAACGATTCTGAACAAAGACCTGAGAGGACTCGTCATTTCCAATGCAGTTGGCGTTCCTTTGGTAGCACTAATCCAGGCAATTGTAGCCTATGTCGGTTATTTAATTTTTGGTTTAGATGATGCTTTTAACTGGTTCATTCTGACTATTTTTGCTGCAATGCTTCCTGTGGTTGGAGCTGCTATTATTTATATTCCGGCTTCTCTTTATTTAATGGCAAATGGAGAAACAACCAACGCTTATCTATTGCTTATTTATTCTTTTGTAGTAGTAGGTTTATCGGATAATATTTTCCGATTTTGGCTACAAAAAATAATGGCAGATATTCATCCGTTAATCACAATTTTTGGTGTAATATTCGGTGTTAACTTGTTTGGTTTTATTGGAATTATTTTTGGCCCTATTTTCATGTCTTTGGTCATTTGGCTTTTCCGGATTTACAAATTGGAATTTTCAAATACAAAAGAAATCCCAAAAGAAGAAGAATAAGAAGCGAGTCAAAAACTGTTTCATTCCAAGAAAAATAGCTAATTTTGCTCCTTAAATATTCTTAATTAAAAATCAAAACAAAATGAATACATTTGATATAACCGTGATAGGATCCGGTCCTGGTGGATACGTTGCTGCAATTCGATGTGCACAATTGGGATTTAAAACTGCAATCATTGAAAAATCTAATTTAGGCGGAACTTGCCTAAATGTAGGTTGTATCCCATCCAAAGCCTTATTAGATTCTTCGGAACATTACCATAATGCTGTCCATAATTTTACTGCACACGGAATTGATATTGAAGCTCCAAAAGTGAATTTTGCCCAAATGATTCAACGCAAAAAAGAAGTAGTCGATATTAATGTGAAAGGAATCGAATACTTAATGGGCAAAAACCAAATCACCGTATTCAACGGTTTGGGCTCATTTAAAGATGCTACACACGTAATTGTAACCAAAGAAGACGGAACAACTGAAGAAATTGAATCAAAATACATTATTGTTGCAACAGGCTCTTATTCAACTGAATTACCTTTTGCCAAAACCGATAAAGAACGTATTATCACTTCAACCGAAGCTTTAGAACTGAAAGAAATTCCAAAACATTTGGTAATTATCGGAGGGGGTGTGATTGGATTAGAATTAGGCTCAGTTTATCTACGTTTAGGTTCAGAAGTTACCATTGTGGAATTTATGGATAGAATCATCCCCGGAATGGACAGTGCTTTATCGAAAGAACTAACCAAAGTTCTTAAAAAACAAGGAATGAAATTCCATACATCAACCAAAGTAACAGAAGTATCCAATAATGGAAAAGGAGTAATCGTAAAAGCCAAAAATAAAAAAGATGAAGAATTGACTTTTGAGGGAGATTATGTCTTGGTTTCAGTTGGAAGAAGTCCTTACACACAAGGTTTAGGATTAGAAAATGCCGGAATAGAAACCGATGAAAGAGGACGAATAAAAACCAATTCACATCTACAAACCAATGTATCAAACGTTTATGCTATCGGTGATGTAGTAGCCGGAGCAATGTTGGCACACAAAGCAGAAGAAGAAGGCGTTTTAGTAGCAGAACAATTAGCCGGACAAAAACCACATATCGACTATAATTTAATTCCGGGCGTGGTTTACACTTGGCCGGAAGTTGCCGGAGTCGGAAAAACCGAAGAACAACTGAAAGAAGCAGGAACAAAATATAAAATAGGTTCATTTCCGTTTCGTGCTTTAGGTCGAGCCAGAGCTAGTATGGATTTAGACGGATTTGTGAAAATTCTTGCTGATGAAACAACCGACGAAATTCTGGGAATTCACATCATTGGAGCACGTGCAGCGGATTTAATTGCAGAAGCCGTTGTAGCAATGGAATACAGAGCTTCTGCCGAAGATATTTCAAGAATGAGCCATGCCCATCCAACTTTTGCTGAAGCTATGAAAGAAGCTGCTTTGGATGCTACAGGAAAAAGGTCAATTCATTCGTGAATTTGAATATTTGCAAAAATTTTTGCTTCAAACCTTCAACACATCAGTAGATTTGTGAAATCCCTACGGTTTTTGCAGTTTTGCTACAAGCCTTTGGGACTTCGCAAAACCTCAACCCAACATCTACTATTTTAAACAAACTGCAATGAATAGACGAAAATTTATCAAAAAGACATTTTGGGGATTAACAGGTCTAAGTCTTTTCGGTGGTTTATATGCTTGGCAAATTGAGCCATTTTGGTTAGAATTTGTGAAAGTAAAAATGCCAATTAAAAATTTACCGAATGACTTGGCTGGTAAAACATTAATGCAAATAAGTGATATTCATATTGGAAATAGATTTGACCATCATTTTGTAATTGACTCATTCAAAAAAGCACAAGTATTGAATCCCGATTTTGTTGTGTACACGGGCGACTATGTAAGCACTTATAAAGATGAAGTTTTGTACGACAAATTAGATGAAACATTAGCGAACATCGTTAAGGGTAGATTAGGAACTATTGGAATTTTAGGCAATCACGATTATGGACGAAATTGGTCGCAAAATGAGGTTGCAAATAAAATTTCGACAATGCTCATAAATAATGGTGTTCAATTATTAAGAAATGAAAGTGCATCTGTTCACGGATTGAATTTTATCGGCTTTGATGATTATTGGGGACTTAACTTCAATCCTGAAAAAGCAATGAATGATTTTGATAATTCAAAAGCAAATATTGTTTTGTGCCATAATCCTGATGTTTGTGACTTGGACATTTGGGGCTACTACGACAGTTGGATTTTATCAGGACATACGCACGGTGGACAAGCGAAACCACCTTTTCTTCCACCTCCAATTCTGCCTGTAAAAAACAAAAAATATTCAGCAGGACAAATTGAATTGAGCAACGATAGAACTTTATATATTAACAGAGCATTGGGGTATTTATGGCAAGTACGATTCAATGTAAGACCTGAAATAACTATATTTGAGCTTCAAAATGGATAAAAAATCGACTTGCAAAAAGCCGTGCTGCCGATATCATCAAAAATTGGATATTATCAAAATCTAAAGATTTTCAAGTTATAATTTCAAATAAAAAAATATTAATACTCAAAAATTAGGCAATTGCCTTATTGTCTAATTTTTTTGTTTTTAATTATCTTTGT
>JAQVDG010000049.1 GCA_028698395.1 Weeksellaceae bacterium | reverse complement strand
ATAATAGTCTGGCTGTCTCCGTACCCTTCAATTACAATAATAGAGTTCTGTCTCAAAGTCTTTCCGGTTGGAAAAACTGAAAGTCCATTACTCTCACAGTTTGCGTAAACATAAGCTGTCAAAAAGAGTATTATAATTGTCGATATAACTGTCTTCATTTTTTTTAAAGTTCTGACTAACGACCAAATATACAATTGATAACTAATCAATTAGAAAATTGAAAGTCAGTGCTTTCAAGTTCAAATTTTGTAATTTGTTTTTGGATTTTCCTAAGTAATCCAAGCTTCTTTTTCTGATCCCTGAAAAGGTATTCTTCCGGGTTGTGATAAGGAACTCCTTTTACTACCATGTTCCAGATTATCACCGCCAGTTTTCGTGCCGTAGCACTTATGGCTGATACTCTTCCTTTTCGGAAATTGATTCTTTGAAAGAAATCTCTCAAAGGTGTTGAATCTTTCAAATTCCCAATCGCATTTGCCGCATTTCTGAGCGCAATTTTCAAACGGTTACTCCCTTTTGGAATTTTGCTCGAAAGTACTTTTCCTCCACTGATTTTGTTGTTCGGAGCCAATCGAAGCCATGAAGCAAAATGCTTTGCAGTTGAAAAGCGTTTTATTCCGTCTACACCTACTTCACTGATTAGCGAAAGAATAGTAGAATAGCTCATTCCCTCAATAGCCATTAAATCCACTCCTTCAAAATGTTGATAAGCCATCAGATTTAAATCAATATTCTTGGGCGTATTTTTGTTGACTTTTTTATATGTTTTTTTCTCAATATAATGCTGCTTCTTATTATCGTCATTGTCAATGGTATCATTGAGCATTTTCTCAATTTCAATGTCACATTGCGCAATCTTGGTTTGAAACATTTCGTACATTTCCAACTCTTGTTTCAGAGCAAAAATATAATCCTGCCGTCCATTCGAGTGTAATGCTTTGGCTATTTCTTCTTTTGATTTTTTGCAGTTATGATGACGAAGTTCAGCTAGTCGCTCAGGGTTCTTTTCCCCATTGCAAATGGCTTTAATAATGGCCATGCCGGTCAGTCCGCAAATATCATTTACTACTACATCCAATCTGAGATTCAACAGTCTGAGATATTTTTGCATTTTCTTGGAAGCTGCCGCTGCCGAATCAAGTAAATTCGCTCTGTGTCTGCACAATGTTCGCAATTGTTCAGTGGCTTGATCCGGTAAAAAGCTTCCCGAAAGTAACCCAATACTGTGTAGTTTTTGAATCCACTGACAATCCTGAATATCGGTTTTTTTTCCTTTGATATTCTTGGTAAATTTTCCATTACACAGGATCACCTGAAATCCTTCGGCAATAAGTACCGCATAAAGCGATTGCCAATACGTGCCGGTGCTTTCCATGGCAACGGTTTTAATCTCATTTTCTCTGAGCCACTGTGCAATGCTGTATAAATCTTCATTATACACACCAAATTCTTTAAAATCATTTGGACCTTGTCCAACAGCCACCCAATGTGAGCGACTTCCAATGTCAATTCCTGCTGCTCGGGGATTGACAATATCCATTGAAATTTTGTCTTTCTCAGTCATAACTTGTAGAATTAAAAACTCTTTGGAGATGTGCTTAATGCTTTAAAAGAATATTCTGAACGGGGTTTCCTGTCAAGGAACCACCACTTAAGTCAATGCAAACATCTCAACCAGAATTGCGCTCGTGCTTTTTAGGCAACACTTCTTAAATCGGCCTTTCAAAGAGTCATGCAAATGTACGAAAGACATTTCTAACTTGTTGCTCGTTAGCAGACTAAGTCAATCAATTTTTTATTTTTGGAATTGCCCATAACGACTGAGGCTATGGGCTTGGGCGGTCTGCGGGCGAATTTCCTGTCGCAATGGCGACAAAGGAAATGCGGGCGCAAAGACTGCCAGAAGCACATTAGCCGCCCAAAGCACATAGGCGTGTGTTAGCGGTTAGGTGTTTTGTTTTTTTTTCAATATCTCATCTCATGATGGAAAACTCAAAATTCTACTGAATTTGGATCGTATTTTATTCCATCAATTGCAATCCAAACTTTCTTTTCCTTTATAAACCAAACATACATTAAATATGGTGGTTTTTCCCAGGAATACTCTTTTATAGTAACACTGTCAAGTCCTTTTGGAATAAATCTAACTAAAGGACGATATAAAGGGTGTAAATCTTTTATTTTTTGAATAGAAATGGTTTTCTCTTTTAATGGTTTGCCTACTTTTTCAACAACAGAAGAGTCTGTTAAAGATTGAAGGTTTAAGTCTTCCCATTCATATAAATCACCCGCATTAATTATAATTTTTTCGCCTAAAAACTTTGGTTTCTTATCGAAAATCAAGTCAATAAACACTTTTACACGAGCAAGTTTTTCTCTGAATTTGGTCTTAAAACCATTGTATGCATTCACGTCTTTCGCATTAAACCCAATTGCATCTAGTTTCAACGCATTCGCTATATATACTGCTCTCTGATTATGAAATTCCTGTGAAATAATTGTAAATTTGTTTTGTCCAAATATTTCTTTCATACGATACACTGAATCATAAGTTCTAAATCCAGCATAATCTAAATAGATTTGAGTTTCCGGAATTCCACGCTTAATCAATTCATTTCTCATGTCTTCCGGTTCGTTGTAACTCTTTCTACTGTTGTCTCCACTTATGACTATATTTTTGATTTTTCCTGCTTTGTATAGTTGAACAGTCGCTGAAATTCTGTTTTCAAAATACTGATTTGGCTTTCCGTTCTTCAAAATTTTTGAAGTCCCTAAAAGCAGTCCAACATTGTTTTCTGGAATCGAAACCGTTTCGGTATAAATTTTATTTTCTGTCTGTTTGTTTATTGTAGAATTCGCCCATAGAATGGAAATCAACGATAGTACAGAGAGAATTATAATTGTCGGTTTATAAACTTTCTTGAGTTTTATTTTCATGTGTTTCTATTTCAAAATCAGTTGGTTTTCCTTTTTTTTTACACTTACCGCTAACGACTGAGGCTATGGGCTTGGGCGGTCTGCGGGCGAATTTCCTGTCGCAATAGCGAAAAAGGAAATGCGGGCGCAAAGACTGCTAAAAGCTCAGTAGCCGCCCTAAGCACATAGGCGTGTGTTAGCGGTTAGGTGTTTATTTCTTAAACTATTTTTCAATTTTTGATTTCTCAATAATTCCATAGTTTACGAATCTGTCTATATTTGTCAATCGTGCTTTAGCAATTTCACCTGAATTATTTTGAATATCAACGTATGTTGTTGTGTCGAGCCACTCTTCATTACTTTTTAGAACAATTGTCGAGTCCTTGTATTGGAAATGAATCGTTCCGTTTGATTCTACATTCTCAATTTTAAAGTTCTCCAAGTTATATGGCAATTTGTATATGCCTAGAAGGCTTGTACTGACTCCGTAACCCGCTACTCCACCAAGGCTTCTGCCATTTCCATAGATAACTTTTAATGATTTGTTAATATCAAAGAACATGACACCAGATAAAATCCCACTATTTGAGTCAAAAGTAAATGTTGGTGAATCTATTCCTGGTCCTTCTATGTAATTTCCTTCAATTATTTCTCCATTAGTACTTATGTGGTGTTCAAGAAAGACACATCTATCAGATTTAATTTCACAGTCATCTTGATTACAGCCGGATACAATAAAAACAAGTATGCATATAACTGCTGGAAATAGTTTTGTCAAGGTGCTTTTAAATTCTTTTTTCATGTTTAGTTCAATTAAAAGTCGTTTAGTTTGAAATTATTCTCTTTTATTCGGTCATTCTTAATTCTGAGTTGAAATTCTCATTTTGTCTGTTCTGAATTATCAATAATACTCTGTTTTTCTTTTTTTTACACTTACCGCTAACGCCCGAGGCTATGGGCACGGGCGATTTGCGGGAGCATTCGCTGTCGCACAGCGACAAGGCGAATGCGGGCGCAAAACCTGCAAAGTGCACGTCAGCCAGCCTGTGAACATAGGCGTGTGTTAGCGGGTCGGTGATTATTTTTCGTTCTGATTTTCAATCAATTCAATAAGCATTTCTTTACTTGGTAAAACTGTTTGATATTTACTCGCAAAAATCTGTTCGTTGTTTTCAGGAAGTGTATATTGAACTACTGCTTCACTTTTGTCCTGACATAAAATAAGTCCAATTGTTTTATTTTCATCTGCAAGTCGCACTTCTCTATCGTAATAGTTGACGTACATTTGCATTTGACCGATATCCTGGTGTTTTAATTCACCAATCTTCAAGTCGATAAGTACAAATGATTTCAAAATTCGATTGTAAAAAACTAAGTCTATTCTGAAATTCTTTTCGTCGAATGAAATTCTTTTTTGTCGAGCAATAAATGCAAAACCAGTTCCTAATTCTAACAGAAAATGCTCTAACTTGTCGATTAGTTTTTGTTCTAAATCGTTTTCAGAATATTCTGATTTCTCGGGTAATCCAATAAATTCGAGTACATAAGGGTCTTTAATCGCATCCTGTGGTTTTTCAATTACCAATCCTTGTTCCGATAATTTTTTGATACCTTCTTTATTCCGACTCAAAGCCAGTCTCGTATATAATGCACTATCATATTGTCTTTGTAATTCCCGAAGACTCCAATTGTTTTTCGCACATTCAATTTCATAGAATTTTCTTTCAAGCTCATCCTCAATTCTCATTAGTTTTAGATAGTGTGACCAACTTAATTTGAAACTGGGTAACTCATTCGGGTTAGATTTAGCAGACACTGTCTGTTGTTTTCCATAAATATTATAGAAATTCTTCATTTGCTGCAAATTAGTCACCGAGAAACCCAAACCAAATTCGCTTGTTAATTTCAAGGAAAGTTCTTTTAATATTTGTTTTCCATATTCAGCCCGTTCACTTCCGCTTTGTTCTTCTTCAATTATTAGTCGACCTATCTCAAAATAAGTTTCTACCATTGTTGTGTTAACGGTCTGTATAACTTTGTTTCTAGCAAACTGTAGAATTTCTGATATTTTAGAATAAAATTCGTTGTTGAATCTATTAATTTTCGTCATAATATCTATTGTTTTATGCAAAGATAATTCATTTTTGAAACAACGGTATTTATTTTTTTTCACTGCCCGCTAACGACCGAGGCTATGGGCTTGGGCGGGCTGCGGGCGAATTTCTTGTCGCAATAGCGACAAAGGAAATGCGGGCGCAAAGACTGCCAGAAGCACATTAGCCGCCCAAAGCGCATAGGCGTGTGTTAGCGGGTCGTAGTTTTTCTGTCCGTTTAGTTTTCAGCCCCTGAATTTTGCAGAAACTCTCTCAAACCGAAGTTTTCAAGTCCGAAAAAGGTCTCACTCTCTCCTACCCTGAGTTTTCTCTCAAAGCTGTCACAAATTAACGGATAATTTTTAAGATTCACACTCTCAAAATGAGTGTTTCAGAGCATGTTTTGTGAATTTCTTGTCTCGTTCTCGAAAACTCTGTCAAAAACGAACAAATCAAAAGTCGAAAAAACTTTCCTGTAAACCTTTCTCCCGACAAGCCCGAAACGGGTTTTCTCTTCTTTCGGGTTGTCGGGGAGATTTTTATCTTTTGTTTTTTTCTTTTCTCGCTGTCTGAATGCATTTTCAGCCCGCAATAGCGAAAAGTCAGTCGAAACAAGTAGAATATGTCTTTTCTCTCTCCGAAAACCACTTTCAGCCGGCTAACCCGGAAACTCTGACAAATCCGGATTCACCAATTCGGTCTTTAGTGGTCATAGTTCCAAAGCTAAAAAGTCTATTTTCTTCCTTCGAAAATCTGCGAGGAATTGTCCGCCCGCTAAAGTTGTCTGAAGTCGAAAGTCTGTCAAATGTAAATTGTCTGTCTATGTGAAATAAAAAGGACAGTTCCTCAAAGATTTTTCAATACAAATCTGTCTCTTTTTTCCTTTTCAACTATGCCCGCTAACGACCGAGGCTATGGGCACGGGCGGTTTGCGGGCGTATTCGCTGTCGCACAGCGACAAAGTGAATGCGGGCGCAAAACCTGCTAAGTGCACGTCAGCCAGCCTGTGACCATAGGCGTGTGTTACCAGCTGGCCGTTCAGTCATCATAATGTCGTCATTAATTTTAAGTCGTTTTAATTTTCTGTTTATCAGCGCAATAAGTCTGTTTTGTTTCTTGTCATTTCTTGTCAGCCAACCGGAATATAACCGATATGCTTGTCTTAACGCACAAAACTAAAACAATAAACACTCCACAGTGCATTGTTTTTTTCTTTCAAAACGCACTTCAACTGTCTAAATGAGCTAAAAAAACAATGTACTGTGACCGCTCTGCCTATTATCAAAAAGCTATAAAAGCCACTGCAAGACAATTAAAATATTTCCACCAACTTGCTGTGGCTTTTTTTTGCTTTTTGGGCGATTAGCAATAATTGAATATTAAAAAATATTTTTCAATGCAAAATATTTATCCCAATTAAAACTACCTTTTACATCAAAGCTTTTTTTGTTGAAAATTCTAGTTAGCGGAGCATTTCCTTCTATGTTCTCTAAAATAATTGTCCGGTTTGTATTTAATTCAATTTCAGAATGTAAATTCCATTCTACAAGCAAATCAAGATATTCCTGGGTATCTTTCTGACTCTCATCAACCAGTAATTTAAACTTGTCAATAAAAGCTGTGGTAGAAATTATATTTATTATTTCAAGAATTTCTTCCATAGTGTTTTCTTGACCGGATAAAAAATCCCATAATTCATTTGCTACTAGAGTCTCATTTGGAGCAAAAAATTTATTCATATTGATAATTGAGCCAAGAAACCTTGTTTTATTATAACTGGTTACTGATTCAACTGAAGGATTAACAGTTGGGTCGAAGGGGAAACCAATATAGAAATTTATATTTTTTCCCGGGAACATTTTATATAATGCAGCCTTACCTTCTAAAATTTTCAGTTTCTCTCCTTTCATTTCACCAGAATTTGGCTTTACTGATTTCAACTCTATAGCAGTTACGCTATCTGCATCTTCGTAAAATACATCTGCTGAAAAATCCATTGCATTTATTTCTGGCGTTGAATAATTAGTAAACAGAAGTGCATTTTCTGATACAAGATTAGGTGTTGACGTAGAGTTGCTTAAATCGGCAATTATTTGAGAAATGTGATTTCTTTGAGTTTGTGTAATTGGTTTATTTCCAATCTTTTTTGAAGTATATTCTCTTTTTTCTCCATTAGATAAAATGTGAGCGACATTTTCAAAAAAAGTTTGACCTAATGTAGTATTTAATCCCTGCAACCAACTACTTAAACTTATGAAAAATGGTGTGTCAGTTACTTTTCCTTCCAATTTATCTGAAAATGCTTTTAAAAATGCATCATGAAATGGAGCATTTCTATTATTTGAAGCATCTTCAGGAAAACTTTCAAATCTTGATACTAGGGTTTTTATAACTTCTATTGATATTCTCTCTTTTTGGTTTAATGAAAGTGCCATGTGTTAGATTATTTTGTAAATGAGTATTATTTGTCTTATTTCTTTTTTAAATGAAAAATTATTTCTGAATATGCACTTTTGTCTTTTTCTGTTCTGTTTAGAACAGGTCTTTTATATTGATTAACAATCTGCATTCCGGCATTTTCGGCAATAGTTGGGTACATATTGTATTTGTCGTTAGCAACAAGGAAAATATCAAAGTCATCAACTAAGTATTTTTTTGCATTATTCAGCACGTCGCTTATTCCTTGTACATAACTTTGTTTTGCTTCTTTTCCTTGTCCTTTGAAAAGTGGCCCAATTTCTAATTCATCTTTTCTTTCAAAACCAAACAAATCATAAGCATAAGCGTGTTGTTCGTGATAATCTATTAATCCTACATAAGGAGGAGAAGAAAAAATTCCTTTGATTTTTTGTCTTGAAATCAAGTCTGCAAATTCGGGATTCTTCTTTCTCAAAGCTTCAACAATATCTATTGTTCTGCTGTCACCTGTCAAACAAGAATGATAAGTAGGTTTTCTTAAACGGTCATATTCAGCTAATCGCTTAATGGTATCTTTTGAATAACTTTCCCACCATTTTAGAATAGAAAACAATGGCTTACATATCTTTCCATGTTTTCCGCAATAATAGGTTGTAGTTACTGGTTCTAAAAGCGTGGCTAAATCTGCGTGAGTTGTAGCCCTGCAACTTCTGATTGTACGACTTAGAATTACACTTACAATTCTTTTTGTGTATTGATTTTGTATCTTTTTAATCTCATCAAATACGAATTGGATTTCTTCTCGGATATGATTTGAGTACCATTTATCAAGAAAAGTATCTTCTTTGTCCTGACGTAATTTAATTTTGTATTCTTCAACTAATTGATTGAAAACTGGCAAAAACTCTAATTCTTTCTCTTTCCCGTATTCCTTTTCATTTATTTCTTTTCTGTGAACCTTGTATTTGTAGTCAGGGACAGGAAAATATTTAGTATTAAATACGTTAAGTTCTTGTAAAAGCCTTGTCTCAAAATCAACTGTGTGAGAGTTTTCTAAAAATGACTTTAGAGATTTTGTAATTCTGTTTATCTCAGTTTGAACATCCTTTATGTCATAGTGAGTAACCTTACAATTGCCAATTAATGAATTAAAAGCAGAAACATCCACACCAACTGCATGTATTCCTAATTCACAGGCTTGAACCATTGTTGTTCCGCTTCCAGAAAATGGGTCGAGTACAATGTCTCCTTCTTTAAAATAGACTTCTTTTTTAAACTTGTCAGTATGATTGTCGAGGAAATACTCAACCAATTGAGGTATAAACTTTCCTTTGTAAGGGTGAAGTCTATGTACATGTTTTGTTGTTTCTGATTCTTTATATTGGTCAAAAGATAAAGTCCAATTAAGGTCTTCTCCCAACTCGTCTTTCCAGGATTCTTGTTTGGTCTTCTTTTGACTTTTATAATAATTAATCAATTCTTCTTTGGCAATTAACGTTGAACCATTTTCCCCTATTTTGGTAATACGTCCATACTGGATAAGGTAAGAAATGTTAGAGGTTGTAACATTCTTTTCTAAATAGTCTGAAGCCCATACACTTGCTTCACTTATTGATAAATATTCTGACATTTTATTTGTTGTTTGGTCCACCATATTTAATTGTTTGCTCTGCGACTTTCAATGCTTCAATTCCGAAATCTTCATTTTGTATTTCGTATAAAATTTTTTCACTCAGATATTGGGTCAATATCAAGCTTCTCTCAATTTCGAGAATGTCAGCCAATTTTAAAATCTGTTCTTTTGTGGCTCTTCTTTCTCCTCTCTCAATTTTGCTTAATATTGCGGTGTCAACACCAATCTGAGTTGAAATGTCACGCAATAAAAATCCTTTTTGTTCTCTTTTCTCTCTAATTAATTCACCTGTAGTCATTGTTTTTTCGCTGTAAAAATTCCGTTTGACAATATTTGTCAAATGTAGTGAGTTTTTTTCGAAAAAGAGTACTTCTGTTGGTAAAACTTTTCAACAAATTCTATAGTTGTCATGATTTTGGCAGTTCAGTTTTTGAGAAATCACTTGTCAGATATTATGGTCTTGTCTTTTTTTTTTCGGCTTGCTGGTAACGACCGAGGCTATGGGCATTTGGCGGTTTGCGGGAGCGTTCGCTGTCGTGGAACGACAAAGTGAATGCGGGAGCAAAACCGCCGGAATGCACGCCAGCCCGCCAATGGACATAGGCGTGTGTTA
>JAQVDG010000048.1 GCA_028698395.1 Weeksellaceae bacterium | reverse complement strand
GGATATTTCTTCACTTTCCAATGGAGTTTATATTTTAAAATCAGCTCAATTTTCACAAAAAATCATTGTTCAACATAAATAAATTAAAGTTTTGTTTACAGGAATTATTGAAAGTCTGGGAAAAATTATTCAAATCGAAAAAGAAGAAAATAATCTTCACTTTTGGATAGAATGTGATTTTACACATGAATTAAAAATCGACCAAAGCCTTGCTCACAACGGAGTTTGTTTGACAGTTGTAGAAATTAAAGGAAATCAATACAAAGTAACAGCAATTGATGAAACTCTGAAAAAAACCAATTTAGGAAATTTGACAACCGAAAAAAGAGTGAATTTAGAACGTTGTATGCGACTGAATGAAAGATTAGACGGACATATAGTTCAAGGGCATGTGGATCAAACAGCTGTTTTAACTTCTGTTCAAAATGAAGAAGGAAGTTTTTTGTTGAGTTTTGAATACAATGAAGAGAAATCAGGAAATGTTACCGTAGAAAAAGGTTCAATTTGCGTTAACGGAATTAGTTTAACCGTTGTCAACTCAAAAGTTGGCGGATTTTCGGTTGCCATCATTCCTTATACTTGGGAAAATACAAATTTAAATGAACTAAAAATAGGAGATGAAGTCAATTTGGAATTTGATATCATTGGAAAATACGTTCAACGATTGATGAAAAAGTAAAGTATGCTGAACCGGTTGAAATTATCCCAACGCATCTTTTTGGCACTGTTACTCGTCATTTCTTTAACAGCCGGAATCGTTGTGGCTATCACAATTTACAACTTTCACAGTCACAGTATAATTTATGCAGAGAACTCACTAAAAAATAAAGAAAAAGAAGTTTTGACTTCAATTGATTATGAGTTGGACAGGCATCCGGAATGGGCAACAACTGAGAATATTTTTACCATTCTTCAAAATTCAATTTACGGAATCGCAGACAGTCATAAAACGGACATCAATGTTTTTGATACTCGCGGAAACTTGATTTTAACTACAGAAACAGGCGAAACACCTCATCGTGTTCTTCCCAAACAGGTTTTGGACAGTTTGTCGCGAAATTTAGAATATTTAGAAATCCCCATTCAAAACACAAAAGGAAAAATTGTTTTGACGACCTATCGCTATGTTACCAATTTTCAGCATGAAGCTGTTGCCATTATCAATTTACCGTATAAAGACAACGATTCTTTGTTGAAAAATAATATGAATGCACTTTTGAATCAATTTTCAGTTGTTTTGTTCTTTATTTTAATTGCCGGCGGCTTTTTATCCTGGATTATTGCCAAACAAATCACACAAAAAATCGAATCAATTGCTTTACATATTAAACAAACCGATGTTGTGATTCATAACCGACCTATTGATTATCAACAGAATGATGAGTTAAAACCTTTGGTGGATTCATACAATGAAATGTTGGAAAAACTCAATCATCAATCGAATTTATTAGCACTAACAGAACGGGAAGAAGCTTGGCGGGAAATGGCAAAACAAGTAGCTCATGAAATTAAAAACCCGTTGACTCCGATGCGGATGTTGATTCAGAATTACGTTCGGAAATTTGACCCGAATGATGAGAATTCTGTAATGAAGCTAAAAGATTTGTCCGATACTTTAATTACACAAATTGACACCATGTCAGCCATTGCCGAAGCATTTTCTCATTTTGCCAGAATGCCGGCTCGGAAAGATGAAGAAATTGATGTGGTAGATACAATTCGTACGGCATTGGAGGTTTTTCCCGAAAATGTTATTCAATTTTCAACTCAAATCAATGAATTAAAGATTAATTTCGACCGTATTTATTTGGTCAGAATCACTACGAACTTAGTAAAAAACGGAATTCAAGCTGTTCCCAACACTCGAAAACCGGAAATTCATGTTTTACTGCAAAAATTAAAGGATTTTATTGTTATTCGTATTTCGGACAATGGAATTGGAATTCCTCCTCATTTGGGTGATAAAATTTTTGAACCTAAGTTCACTACGACTACAGGTGGAATGGGATTGGGCTTGGCAATGGTAAAGAAAATTGTGGAAGATTATAACGGTGAAATCCGCTATATCAGTGAAGAAAATCGAGGCACAGAATTTACAATTCGAATTCCTTATGTCCCAATCCGTTTTTAAATTTAAACGTTTTTCAATTCGGCAAAGTCAAGCTGCCATGAAAGTCGGAACCGACGGAGTTTTATTGGGCGCATGGACAACAGCTGAAAATCCAAAACGAATTTTGGATATTGGAAGTGGAACCGGATTAATAGGTTTATTGTTGGCACAACGGTTTCCTTATGCAGAAATAACAGGAATTGAAATTGATAAAAATGCTTGGATGGAAACTGAGTTTAATTTTGCTGAAAGTCCGTTTTCTAATCGCTGCAAAGCAGTTTATTCGTCACTCCAGAACTTTAAAACCGATGAAAAGTTTGATTTAATTGTGAGTAATCCTCCTTTTTTTAAATTAACTCATTCTGAAAATTCTTCACGAAATATTGCAAGACAACAACTTTCTTTGAATTTTGAGGATTTATTGAATTATTCGGAAAAATTACTTCATGCTAAAGGAAATTGTGCTTTTATACTTCCTTTTGAAGCAGAAGAGAAAATTACTCATATAGCAGAAAGCGTAGATTTGTTTCCCACTAAAATTACGAGAGTAAAAGGAAATGAATCAGCTGAATATAAACGAAGTTTATTGCTTTTCTCTCGAGAAAAATCAACTGTTTTCAGGAATGATTTAATCGTAGAAACTGCTCGAAATGTTTATACAGATGATTACATTCAACTCACAAAAGAGTTTTATTTAAAAATGTAATTCCGAATAACTCTACTATCTATTCAACAGTAACGGACTTTGCCAAATTCCTTGGCTGATCTACGTTTCGGTCTAATTTTACTGCAACATAATAGGACAATAATTGTAGTGGAATGGCAGCTAAAATCGGACTGAATTCTTCAGAAGTATAAGGAATTTCAATGGTGTAATCTGCAATTCTGTTTAGCTCATCATCCCCTTTATTGACTACCGCAATGATTTGTCCTTTTCTGGCTTTAATTTCTTGTGCATTGCTGACTACTTTCTCGTAATGACCGTTTTTTGTTGCAATAATAACAACCGGCATATTTTCATCAATCAAAGCAATCGGTCCATGTTTCATTTCTGCAGCCGGATAACCTTCTGCGTGGATGTAAGAAATTTCTTTTAATTTTAAAGCTCCCTCTAAAGCTGAAGGAAAATTATAACCTCGTCCTAAATAAAGCGCATTAGTTGCATTTTTATATTTCTCAGCAATTTCTATTACTTTTGGAGCTGTAGCTTCCAGCGTATCTTTTACTAATTCAGGAATATGGTCTAATTCACTAATTAAGGCATTAAATCTTGCTTCACTCAGGTTTCCGTTGTGTTTTCCTAATTTAATGGCGATTAAAGAAAGAATAGTTAACTGAGCTGTGAAAGCTTTGGTTGAAGCTACTCCGATTTCCGGTCCGGCATGTGTGTAAGAACCGGCATCTGTGATTCGTGCAATGGATGAGCCCACAACATTATTGATTCCGTAAATGAAAGCTCCTTTTTCTTTTGCTAATTTAAGTGCAGCCAAAGTATCAGCTGTTTCACCGGATTGTGAAATCGCAATGACAACATCGCTTTTGTTGATAATAGGGTTTCGGTATCGGAATTCGGAAGCATATTCAACTTCTACCGGAATTCTGGCTAAATCTTCAATTAAGTATTCCCCAACTAAACCGGCATGATAAGAAGTTCCGCATGCTACAATAATAATACGTTTGGCTTTTAAGAATTTCTCTTGATAATCCCATATTCCGGCCATTTTTATGATACCTTCTTCCACTAATAAACGCCCACGCATGGTGTCACGAATGGATTTAGGTTGTTCATAAATTTCTTTTAGCATAAAATGTTCATAACCACCTTTTTCAATTTCTTCTAAATTAATCTGAAGTTGAAGTACACTATGGGTTACTTTTAAATTATCTTTGATTTTACGGATATCTACTTCATTTCCCAAACTTACTACGGCCATTTCTCCATCATCTAAATAAACAGCATCTTTTGTGAATTCAATAAAAGGAGAAGCGTCTGAAGCAATGAAAAATTCATTTTCACCAATTCCAATTGCTAAAGGACTTCCTAAACGCCCCACAACAATTTCGTTGGGATTATTTTTTTCCAATACGGCAATAGCATAAGCTCCAACAACTTCGTTCAAGGCATAACGAACCGAATCGGCTAAGTTTAAATTTTCTTTTTCTTTAAAATATTGAATCAAATTAACCAAAACTTCAGTATCGGTTTCGCTATGGAATATAAATCCGTGTTGAATTAATTCTTTTTTAAGTGTATCGTAATTTTCAATAATTCCATTGTGAACCAATACAATTTTACCATCATTGGATAAATGAGGATGAGAATTCACGTCATTAGGTTCTCCGTGAGTTGCCCAACGTGTGTGCCCAACTCCCATTCCGGAGCCATTGTTTAGGGAAATAGATTTTTCTTCTAAATCGGATACTTTTCCTTTGGTTTTGACTAATCCAAAGTCTGAGTTTTGTAAAATAACCAAACCGGCACTGTCGTAACCACGGTATTCCAAACGCTTTAATCCATTAATGATAATGGGATAGGCTTCTCTATGCCCAAGGTAACCTACTATTCCACACATATATTGTTATTTTTGGGTATAATAAATCTTTAGTCTTAGTTTTTTATCAGTTTGCTCCGTATTATTTCCATGAAGAACAACGCGATCAGAGGTAAATGCACGGTCGTTCATATAAAGATAATTGGTATTCATAATATTCATATAGCCACTGGAAGGACTTAATAAAAAGTTTCCTAAACTTACTACGATTTGATTATTTTCAAACACTTCTCCACGTTCTACCACACTTTTTATGTAATCGGTAATTCGGATAGTATATAGTTTTGAATCATTTTTATAATCATACATTGGGTTAAACTGAACACTGATAGGGTAACTGTTGTAAAATTTATAGATATCATCAAAATTTTTCTCTTTCAGTTTTCCATTTTCAGTATAAGAATGCCAAGCAAATAAATACGGTGCTTTTCTGAATCCGTAAGAATCATCTACATAGAAATTTAATTCTGCTCCTACAATTGCCCAACCGTTTTCTTGGATATTTGTCTGAATCTCATTGATTTGATCCTGGCTTAATTTAATAATAGTTTTAGAACCTTCCAAAGCACCTAAATACAGACGACTGTCACCTTCTGTTGTGTTGGGATTGGTATAAGCATTTACAAATTGTGAACTTCGATTGGAATGATCGAATTGATTTACTTGCACATTGTAACCCGTTGTACTTGACCAATAAGAATTAAAGTTCAACACTAAAGAACTTTGGGTTCGTTCCGGTTGATTTTCTCCTTCTGCGGTGTTTTTCATAGAATGATACAGCGTGATTTTAAAGTTTTCGGAACTTGGGTTGAATGTAAACAAAAATCCTTGATCTTCCGGAACGCTTAATTCGATTCCTCTGAAGAAATTCCGGATGAAAGAAGCTTGGTCACTTAAATTCGACGAACCGGCATTATCAATAAATTTTTGTTTGAAATAGTTTTTATCTAAACTGATTCTCACCATTACAGCAGGTTCGCTGACAGTTGTTGAATTGTTTAGCTTAAATTCTTGAAAAGTAGTCATTTCATTTGTGATTTGAAGTGAACCTAAAATGGTTGGATAAACTTCAATATCGTTGATGTTTGAGCAACTTGAACAATTTGATAAATTCCGATTTGAAAAATAAATTGAATCTTGTGAATACAGATATTCGGCTACTTCCCGAACCTGTAAAGTAATCGGAATGGAAGTATTTCCATAAATTGAATCTAATTTATAGGTTCTTTTAAGTCGTACAGTAGCTGTGTCGGTTGGTGTTTCTCCTTCTTGAAGATAAACATAAGTTGTGTCAATACTTACATTATCCGAACCCGATTTGTAATACACTGGTAAAGTTAAAATTACCGAATCCATTTCGGCTTCTGTTCCAAAATCAGGATTTAATTTCCCCAAACGGGCTTGTGAAATGAATCGGGCTTTAGTTCGTCCGAATATCGGTTCGTCATAAACGCCCACCAGTGCATTTTGAAGAACTTTCGCATCGGAACGGATGGAGTCATTATTGGTGTTGTAGGCAATAACATCAGTATAAAATACTTTGGCTGAAATACCTGAATCAATTAAGTCGCTACCAACACTTGAAATTTCATCTTCACAGGAAACAACAAGGGTAGCAGTTGAGCAAAGTACGAATGCTGCAACGAGATTAAAAAATTTTCTCATTAATTTTTAGCAATTTTCATTCATTAATTCTTCAGCGTAAAAAGTCTTGTAAATTTCGCTGATGGCTTCATCCGGACAATATTCCATAATGGTTATGTCTTTTGAATGAAGATATTGTGTTATTTCTTCGGGTAAAAATTCTTCACCCATTACAGCTGCATCTGCATATTTTAAAGCAGATTTTGTTAAAGCTTTAAAGTCAGGGGTTTTTAATAATTGAGCGACTTCACCATTTATGCCGTCAAATGCTAATTTTCCACAAAATTCAGAATTCAATTCACCTTCAAAAGCATTATCGAACAAAGAAACTACAACTTTACTATCGTCAAAAAAAGAATCAGTTGCATAATATTCACGTAAATAAGCCGGAATCATGCTTGACATCCAACCCATAATATGAACAACATCCGGCTTCCAATTTAGCTTCTTTACGGTTTCCAATACTCCTTTTGCAAAGAAAATAGAACGTTCATCGTTATCTTTGAAAAGTTTTCCCTCTTTATCCTCATACACGGATTTTCTTTTGAAATACTCCTCATTATCAATGAAATAAACCTGAATTCGCTCACCGGGAATAGAGGCCACCTTAATAATTAAAGGCTGATCCATGTCATTTATTATTAAATTCATTCCGGACAAACGGATAACTTCGTGCAGTTGGTGTCTGCGTTCATTGATTATTCCAAATCTCGGCATGAAAATCCGCACATCCGCTCCTTTTTCGCTCATAGCTTTAGGAATTCTAAATGATTGTGTTGACATTGGACTTTCAGGGAAATAAGGGACCATTTCAGTAGTTACATACAAAATACGCTTTCCTTCCATATTCAAAAACTCATTAATTACTTGAAATCGTGGACAAAGGTACGAATTTTTTATGAGATATAAAGTACTTGTTATATTTTTGCCCCGGTTTATTATTTATTTAACAAACGGAATGATTGTTATAAAAAAGACGGAAGAGCTTAAAAATCAATTATTTGAATTAAAATCTGTTTCTAAATCTGTTGGTTTTGTGCCTACAATGGGAGCACTTCATCAAGGGCATATTTCATTGATAGAACAATCCGTTAAAGAAAATCAGCTTACGGTTGTAAGTATTTTTGTAAATCCCACTCAGTTCAATAATCCGGAGGATTTAATAAATTATCCCCGAACTGAAGAAGAAGATTTGAATTTACTCAAAAAAGCAGGAACGGATATAGTTTTTTTACCTACAATAGAAACCATTTACCCGAATGGAGAAATTTCAGAGGAATTTGATTTTAACGATTTAGAAAATCAGATGGAAGGGAAATTTCGACCGGGGCATTTTAATGGAGTAGGGACGGTGGTGAAACGTTTTTTTGAAATCATTCAACCCGATAGAGCTTATTTTGGAGAAAAAGATTTTCAGCAATTACAAATCATTAGTCAAATGGTGAAATCATTACAACTTCCGGTGAAAATTATTCCGGCAGCCATTAAAAGAGAAAAAGACGGATTGGCAATGAGTTCACGAAATCGAAGACTGAGTGAAGAAATGAGAAAAGAAGCTCCTAAAATTTATGAAGTTCTTTTACAATCTAAATCTTATTTAGAAAATCATTCGCCGGACGAAACGGTTGAGTTTGTCAAAGCTCAATTCAAAAACAGCAGTTTAGAATTGGAGTATTTTGAAATTGCAGACGAAATTACACTAAAAAGTGTGAAATCCATCCAAAAAGGTCAAAAAGTACGAGGATTTATTGCTGCTTTTGCTGATGATATCCGCCTAATTGACAACCTTCGCCTGAATTAATTTCATTATTTTAAAATCTCCTTATCTTTGCGCCTGTTATGATGATTGAAGTAGTACGAACAAAAATTCACCGTGTAAAAGTTACCGGTGCAGAATTAAATTATATTGGAAGCATCACAATTGACCAAAACTTGATGGATGCTGCCAATATGATTGTAGGTGAACGTGTTCAAGTTGTGAATCTTCAGAATGGAGAACGATTTGAAACTTACACCATTGCCGGAAATCGAAATTCCGGTGAGGTCACCTTGAACGGGCCTGCAGCTAGAAAAGTTCAGGTAGGCGATTCTATCATTATCATCGGATACGGTTTGATGAGTTTAGAAGAAGCCAAAACCTTTAAACCTACCATCATTTTCCCGAATGAGGAAACGAACCAATTAACTTGAAAATGAAATCTAAAATCAGTCAATTTGTCTTTTTAGTAATTTCACTGATTTTAGCGGTAATTTTTATTGGACTTACGCTCAAACAGACTGATTTTGAAGCTCTAAAAACAGCATTCCAACAAGCAAATTATTTTTGGATTTTACTTTCTATGGCATTAAGTATTTTTTCTTATTGGCTACGTGCTGCCCGATGGAAATTTCTTTTGGAACCTTTAGGATACAAAACGGTTACAAAAAGTGGCTTTTGGGCAATTTCTTTTGCTTATTTCATGAATCTGACTATTCCGAGAAGCGGTGAAGTAGCCCGTGCAACTTCTTTTTATAAAATGGAAAATGTTCCGGTGGATAAATCATTGGGAACTATCGTTTTAGAAAGAGTTATTGATTTGTGTTTTTTACTCCTGTTCATGGGAATCACTTTTATTTTAAGTGCCGAAACACTGTATTCTTTTTTTGCTCACAGTAATACGGCTTCTTTCGATAAACTAAAACTTATAATTGGAATCGGAATTTTAATTTTTCTACTCATTTTTCTTTTTCGTAAAAAATTAAAAAGACTTCCTTTTTATGAGAAAATAGTACAATTTATAAAAGGAATCATAGTTGGATTTCGTTCTATATTACATCTGAAAAAACGAGGTTTGTTTGTCCTATATTCTTTTGGAATTTGGATATGTTATTTTTTGATGACCTATGTTGTGTTTTTTGCTTTTCCGGAAACCTCAAAATTTGGATTAGAAGAAGGTTTTTTCTTGATTATTTCCGGTGCTTTAGGGATGATTTTGCCGGCAGTCGGTGGTTTGGGTTATCCTTATGTGATGAGCGTTGCTTTTGTCGCTTTGTACACAGCAAAAGGATTACCGTCCGATGAAGGAAGAGCTGTTGGGAATTATTTTGGTTTAATTCTGTATTTCGCTCAAGTCATTTCTATTTTATTATTTGGATTACTATCTGTTTATTTTATTCCGAAGTTGAGTCGCTCAAAAAATAAACCTATCAAAATCCGATAAATTTCCTTATTTTCGAATCAAATTTTATTAAAATGGCGAAAGTTAAAACGTCTTTTTATTGCCAAAATTGTGGAAATCAATATTCACAATGGATGGGACAATGCAAGGCTTGCGGAGAATGGAATACCATAGTAGAAGAAATAACAGCAAAGGATAATGAAAAAAAACCTTGGAGAGAGTCAAATCCGAGTAAAAACGA
>JAQVDG010000047.1 GCA_028698395.1 Weeksellaceae bacterium | reverse complement strand
CTCTCTAACACTATTCAAATCTGCATTATCAACAAGGCCTGAATGTGTTAATCTGCGTTTTTGTTTTGTTCCTTTTTTTGTAAGGATGTGGCTTTTAAAAGCGTGTTTTCTTTTAATTTTACCGGTTCCGGTAACTTTAAAACGCTTTTTAGCACTTGATTTTGTTTTTAATTTTGGCATAATTGTATGTTTTTTATAAACGTCTTCATTTTTTTGTGAAATTCGAGCTTCAAAATTCACCTATTTTTTCGGAGCCATCATCATAATCATGCGTTTCCCTTCTAATTTAGGTAATTGCTCAACTTTTCCGATGTCTTCCAATTCTTGTGCTAACTTCAATAAAAGAATTTCTCCCTGATCTTTAAAAATAATAGACCGTCCTTTGAAGAAAACATAAGCTTTTAATTTAGAACCCTCTTCCAAAAAGCTACGAGCATGCTTTTTCTTAAATTCGTAATCATGCTCATCCGTTTGAGGTCCAAATCGGATTTCCTTAATGACCACTTTCTGTTGTTTGGCTTTTAGTTCTTTTTCTTTTTTCTTCTGTTCGTACAGGAATTTTTTATAATCCACAATACGACAAACAGGCGGGTTAGCTTTTTCTGTAATCATCACCAAATCCAAACCTTCTGCATCGGCCATCTCCAAAGCTTTTGCTGTCGGATAAATCCCCGGTTCGATTCCCTCACCTACTACCCTAATTTCCGGTACGGTTATTTTTTCATTAATTTTATGCTGATCTTCTTTGATCACACGAGCCGGTCCGCGTCCGCCTCCTCTTCTTTTAATTGCGATAACTTATATAATTTTAATTAACTTCTATTTCTTTGACCAATCGATTACGAAATTCTTCTAAAGTCATTGTTCCCAAATCCTCACCTCCGTGTTTACGAACTGAAACAGTTCCTTCTTCTGCTTCTTTTTCTCCTACAATCACCATATAAGGAATTTTTTTCATCTCCGCCTCCCGTATCTTTTTGCCCGTTTTCTCGTTGCGATGATCAATCAGGCCGCGAATATCGGAATTTTCCATGAATTCTGAAACTTTTTCTGCATATTCTTGATATTTCTCACTGATTGGCAGTACGATAAAAGGCTCAGGCGTTAGCCACAATGGGAAAATTCCGGCTGTGTGTTCCAATAAAATTGCTACAAATCGTTCCATAGAACCAAAAGGAGCTCGGTGAATCATCACAGGAGTATGCGCCTGATTATCAGAGCCAATATAGGTTAACTCAAATCGCTCCGGTAAATTATAATCGACTTGAATTGTTCCCAATTGCCATTTTCTTCCTAAAGCATCTTTAACCATAAAATCTAATTTTGGCCCATAAAAAGCAGCTTCTCCGTATTCTACTACTGTTTTCAATCCTTTTTCTGCCGCTGCCTGAATAATGGCACTTTCTGCCTTTTCCCAATTTTCATCGGAACCAATGTATTTCTCTTTATTTTCCGGGTCACGTAAAGAAACTTGTGCCGTAAAATCCTCAAATCCTAAAGTATTGAAAACGTATAATACCAAGTCAATTACGTTTTGAAATTCACCCAATAATTGATCGGGTGTACAGAACAAATGTGCATCATCTTGCGTAAATCCTCTCACACGGGTTAAACCGTGTAATTCTCCACTTTGTTCGTAACGATACACAGTTCCAAATTCTGCATAACGTTTAGGTAAATCCCGATAGGACCATTGATTTGCTTTATAAATTTCGCAATGATGAGGGCAATTCATCGGTTTTAACAGGAACTCTTCACCTTCATTTGGTGTATGAATTGGCTGAAAGCTATCTGCACCATATTTGGCATAATGTCCGGAGGTTACGTACAAATCTTTGTGTCCGATATGAGGTGTAATCACCATCTCATATCCGGCTTTTTGCTGTGCTTTTATTAGAAAATTCTCTAATTTTTTTCGTAAAGCTGTTCCTTTTGGCAACCATAACGGTAAACCTTGTCCTACTTTTTCTGAAAATGTAAAAAACTGTAATTCTTTTCCTAATTTTCTATGGTCTCGTTTTTTTGCTTCTTCTAAAAGTTGTAAATACTCGGTTAAATCTTTTTGTTTTGGAAATGAAATTCCATAAACCCGAGTCAATTGTTTATTTTTCTCATCGCCTCGCCAATATGCTCCAGCAGCATTCAAAATTTTAACAGCCTTCACAAATCCGGTATTGGGAATGTGCCCACCTCGACATAAATCAGTGAAATTATCATGAGAACAAAAAGTGATTTCTCCGTCGTTCAAATTTTCAATTAATTCCGTTTTGTATTCATTATTGGCATATTCTTTCAAAGCATCAGCTTTGGAAACCGAATACAAATTAAATTCTGCTTTTTTCTTGGCGTTTTCCAATATTTTCTTTTCAATTTTTTCAAAATCTTTATCAGAAAAAGTTTCTTCACCAAAATCAACATCATAATAAAATCCATTTTCAATCGCCGGACCAATGGTTAATTTTGCATTGGGATAAAATTCTAAAATAGCTTGTGCCAATAAATGAGCAGAAGAATGCCAAAATGCTTTTTTTCCTAAATCATCATTCCACGTCAATAATTGAACACTTGCATCGGTAGTGATCGGTGTAGTTGATTCTACCTGATTTCCGTTAACTATTGCGGACAGAACATTTCGTGCCAGTCCTTCGCTTATACTCAATGCAATATCCATGGGAGTAACTCCGCTCTCAAATGGTTTGACACTCCCATCGGGAAGGCTAATGTTAATCATTGTTTATTTGATTTTAAAACTGCAAATTTACATTTTTTAAAACAATCATCATTTTATTTTGTAATAAGTATTTTAATTTAAATTCATAATGAGTAACATCCAATACGTAACAGCCGAAGAAGCTGTGAAAATCGTGAAAAGCGGAGATCGGGTTTTCGCACATGGAAGTGCTGCCACACCTCTTTTATTGTTAAATACTCTTTTAAAAAGAGCCGGAGAAATCAACAATGTTGAATTAGTTTCCATCAGTACTTTTGGGGATATTGAATGGAAAACTCCGGGCGTAACCGATAGCTTTTATTTAAATTCTTTGTTTGTTTCTGCCAATATCCGAGAATGGGCAAACAGCAACCGAGGACGATATGTTCCAATTTTTTTAAGTGAAATTCCTCTTTTATTCAGTAAAGGTTACTTGCCCTTAGACGTTGCCATTGTTCAAGTTTCTCCTCCCGACAAACACGGATATTGCAGTTTGGGAACTTCAGTAGATGCTGCTTGGAGTGCTGTCAGAACAGCAAAAACCGTAATTGCGCAAGTGAATCCTAAAATGCCGAGAACCTTAGGGGATTCACCTGTTCATTATTCCCGTTTTCATGCCATGGTTTGGCACGAAGCACCACTTCCTGATTTGGATTATGGAAGTAAATCCAATGCTGTAATTGAAAAAATCGGTGAAAATGTTGCGGAATTAATCGAAGACGGCTCTACGCTTCAGGCGGGAATCGGAGCGATTCCGGATGCAGTTTTAAAATGTTTGTCCAATCATAAAGATTTGGGTGTTCATACCGAAATGTTCTCAGACGGCATTGTTCCTCTGATTCAATCCGGAGTTATTACCAATTCCAATAAAAATATATTGAAGGGAAAAACAGTAACTTCTTTTATTGCCGGAACTCAAAAAGTATATGATTTTGTGGATGATAACCCGAGTATGTCTTTTATGAATGTTTCTTTTGTGAATGACTCCGGAGTCATTCGTCAAAATCCAAAAGTAGTTGCTATAAATAGTGCTTTGGAAGTAGATTTGACCGGTCAGATTTGTTCGGATTCCATCGGAACTTTTCAATATTCCGGAATTGGCGGACAAATGGACTTTATGAGAGGTGCCGCTTTATCAGAAGGCGGAAAACCTATCATTGCGCTTCCTTCCGTTACTAACAAAGGAATTTCGAGAATTACTCCTTTCCTGAAACAAGGAGCCGGAGTGGTTACAACGCGCGGACACGCTCATTATGTCGTAACAGAATATGGTGTTGTAAATTTATATGGAAAAAACTTAGAACAACGTTCTAAATTACTCATCAGCATTGCACATCCCAACCATAGAGAAGAATTAGAAAAAGCCCATCACGAGCGATTTAACTGTTAAAAATAAATTCAATAAAAGCCTTGTCAAAAGTAAATTTTATATAGAATTTCATACTTTCAATAAACACTTATCAAAAAACCATTGTCATGTCTCAATCTTTTGCCGAAAAAGTCATTGAATTTAATCAAAATTTGAATTTTACCGGAAAATTGCCCAAAGGATTTCAGGTTTTAAATCCTTTTATTGAGAATCCGGAAACTCAAGTGGTAATGAGGCAATTCTATGAAAAATTTTATTCAGACAACAAAAAGCGAAAATTCATCATCGGAATTAATCCAAGCCGCCACGGAGCCGGTGTTACGGGTGTTCCTTTTACCGATACCAAACGTTTAGAAAACATTTGTGGAATTAAGATGCATTCTGCTTATACACATGAAGTTTCTTCTGTTTTTTTGTACGATATGATTACAGAATATGGCGGAGCTCAGGATTTTTATTCTAATTTTTATATTAATTCTCCCTTTCCTTTAGCAATTGTTCGACATTCAAAAGGCGATAAATGGCTGAATGCAAATTATTATGATGACAAAGAATTATTTGAATGTGTTAAAAATTTCATGATTGAATCCTTAAAAAAGCATATTGAATTAGGGCTTGATACTTCAGAAGTTTATATTTTGGGAAAGAAAAATGCCGGATTTATTCAAAAATTAAACGAAGAAGCTCATTTGTTTGGTGAAATGAAAGTTTTGGAACATCCGCGTTTTATTCAGCAATACAAATCAAAAGAAAAACAGTTTTATATCAATAAATATATTTTAGCTTTAAACGGATTCTAAAAAAATCGGCAAATTCAAAGTTGTATCTGAATTTGCCGAATAATTTTATATCAATTGATTTTAGAATCGTTTATAAATCAAAATCGATGTCAATGTTCAATTTTTTAGCGATAATTGTTGTGATTCTCGTTTTGATTTGTGGAATTTTAACATGTTCCAAAACTTCTGCTGCAAAAGCATACAACAACAAAGCCTGAGCTTCTTTTTTAGGAATTCCTCTTTGTTGCATGTAAAACAGTGCCATATTGTCCAATTGTCCAACTGTACAACCGTGCGAACATTTTACATCATCAGCAAAAATTTCCAATTGAGGTTTGGTATCAATCGAAGCTTTGTCGGTCAATAAAACATTGTTATTTTGCTGAAAAGAATTCAATTTTTGTGCTTCCGGATGAACATAAATTTTTCCATTGAATACACCGTGCGAATTTTCATCAAAAATCCCTTTGTACAATTCGTGACTGTCACAATTTGGGAAACGATGATCGACTTTAGTATGATGATCAACGTGTTGTTTCCCGCCAATTACCGTAATTCCATTCAAAATTGAGTTACAATTTTCTCCTTTTTGAGTGAAATTCAAATCATTTCGGGTTAAATTTCCTCCAAAAGAAAAAGTATGAACCGATGCTACGCTGTCTCTTTCTTGTTCAATATAAGTATGATCAATTAAAGAAGCTTCAACTGTATCATTTTGAATTTTATAATAATCCAGTTCGGAATTTCTTCCTACATGAATTTCAGAAACCGAATTGGTTAAATTAGGTTTTCCGTTCAAAGTTTGATGACGCTCAATGATTTGAGCCTGAGAATTATTTCCGATTACAATCAAATTTCGAGGATGATACATGATTTCTTCTTCTTTTGCTGTAGAAAGAAAAATAACCTGAATCGGTTTGGATAAAATCACTTTATCCGGCACATAAATATAAGCTCCATCTTTACAAAAAGCAGTATTCAGAGAAACTAAACTTTCTTCTTTTGGTGCAATTTTCCCATAATAATTTTCAATAACCGGACGATATACCATTTTTTCCATTGCACAAGAAAGCACACAAATATCAGCTTCTTCATGTGTAGTAGATGACAAATAACTGCTGTAAACACCGTTTACAAACACAATGTCATAAGTATCCATATCGTGAAGCAAATACTGTTTAAAATCCTTATATCCGATTGAAATATCTTCTGTTTCCGGAAATAATTTATAGTCTTTTTTCAACAAAGGAGTTAAATTCGTAAAACGCCATTCTTCGTCTTTTCTTTTTGGAAATCCCTGTTTATCAAACACATCAATTGCCTCAAGACGAAGCCCTTCCATCCATTCCGTATTTGGGTTTTTTCCTTTAAAAACCAGATGTCTTGAAACTAAATTTTCTTTTAAATCCATTTTATTTTCTTAACTGAATTAAACACCGGCAGTTTCCGCTTCTTCAATTACCCAGTCATACCCTCTTTCCTCCAATTCCAAGGCCAATGATTTATCACCTGATTTAATGATTTTACCATCATAAAGAACGTGCACAAAATCCGGAACAATATAATCCAACAAACGCTGATAATGCGTAATCACCAAAACAGCATTGTCGTCTTTTTTAAAGGCATTTACACCATCTGCCACGATTTTTAAAGCGTCAATATCTAATCCTGAATCCGTTTCGTCCAAAATTGCTAATTTTGGGTTCAACATCATCATTTGAAAAATTTCATTTCTTTTTTTCTCACCTCCGGAAAAACCTTCATTCAAAGAACGAGAAAGGAAATCTTTACGGATATTTAATTTTCCTGAATTTTCACGGATTAATTTCAGCATTTCTGATGCTCCCATTTCCGGTTCTCCTTTGGCTTTTCTTCCTTCATTAATCGCTGTTTTAATAAAATTCGTAACGCTTACTCCGGGAATTTCAACCGGATATTGGAATGAAAGAAAAATTCCTTTGTGTGCTCTTTCGTCAGGACTTAATTCTACTAAATCTTCGTTATAAAAATTTATTTCGCCTTCGGTTATATCATAATCTTCTTTTCCTGCTATTGCAGAGGCTAAAGTGGATTTTCCGGAACCGTTCGGTCCCATAATCGCATGAACTTCTCCCGGTTTAATGGCCAAATCAACTCCTTTTAATATTTCGGTGCCCTCTTCGATGCGAGCATGTAAATTTTTTATTGTTAACATTTTATTTCTGGTTTATTATTATTGATTCTATTTTAATTTTCAATTTTATCCTACGGAACCTTCTAATGAAATTTCTAATAATTTTTTGGCTTCTACGGCAAATTCCATTGGTAATTTATCCAAAACTTCCCGGCTGAATCCGTTTATAATCAAAGCAATTGCTTTTTCTGTATCAATTCCTCTTTGATTGCAATAAAACAATTGGTCTTCTCCGATTTTGGAAGTTGTGGCTTCGTGCTCGACTTGAGCCGATTTATTTTTAATGTCAATATACGGGAAAGTATGCGCACCACACTCATTACCCATCAAAAGTGAATCACATTGAGAAAAATTTCTTGCTCCTTCTGCTCCAGATGAAACTTTAACTAATCCTCGGTAAGAATTTTGAGATTTTCCGGCTGAAATTCCTTTTGAAATAATTGTAGATTTTGTGTTTTTCCCTAAATGAATCATTTTAGTTCCTGTATCGGCTTGTTGATGACCATTGGTTACGGCTACCGAATAAAATTCACCGGTCGAATTATCTCCTTTCAAAATACAGCTTGGGTATTTCCAGGTTACGGCAGAACCGGTTTCTACTTGTGTCCAAGAAATTTTAGCATTTCTTTCTGCTAAAGCACGTTTGGTTACAAAATTAAATACACCTCCTACTCCATTTTCATCGCCCGGATACCAGTTTTGAACGGTTGAATATTTAATTTCTGCACCATCCATCGCAATTAATTCTACTACTGCGGCATGCAATTGATTTTCATCGCGTTGAGGTGCTGTACATCCTTCCAAATAAGAAACATAAGCACCTTCGTCGGCAATTAATAAAGTTCGTTCAAATTGACCGGAACCTTCTTTGTTGATTCGGAAATAAGTGGAAAGCTCCATTGGACAGCGTATTCCTTTTGGAATGTAACAGAAGGAACCGTCTGAAAAAACAGCTGAATTTAAAGCTGCATAGAAATTATCGGTACGAGGAACAACTTTTCCGATGTATTTTTTCACTAAATCCGGATGTTGCTGAATGGCTTCACTAATCGACATAAAGATGATTCCCATTTCCTTTAAAGTTTTCTGAAAAGTAGTTTTTACTGAAACACTATCAATTACTACATCCATAGCGACTCCGGAAAGTCGTTTTTGCTCTTCAACTGAAATTCCTAATTTTTTAAATGTTTTTAACAATTCCGGATCAACTTCATCCAAACTATTTAAAACCGGTTTTTTCTTTGGTGCTGCGTAATAGGCTATATTTTGAAATTCCGGTTTTTTATAATGGACATTTGCCCATTTAGGTTCTTCCATTTTCTGCCATTCTCGAAAAGCTTCCAACCGCCATTCCATCATCCAATCCGGTTCGTTTTTTCTTTTAGAAATTTCGCGAACAATGTCTTCGTTCAGACCAATCGGGAAATCTTCGTACTCAATGTCGGTTGTAAAACCGAATTCATACTCTTTTTTCAAAGAGAGATCTTGTCTTAAATCGTCTTCCGTATATTTAGTATTGCTCATTTTTTAATAATATGTATAGGTGAATGTATAATTTATTTGATTTTCTTTTTTGGGATTAACCGGTAATGAATGAAATGTTTTGATTCGATAATCTTCGGTTAAATTTAGTTGATAAGTTTCTCTATTGTTGATGAATACAGCGTATTCAAATTCTGATTTTTTTGAAAGAGATGAGTTTTTTGTCTGAGTTAAACTTAGTTTTCCGTTTTTATCTTCATTATTAGAATATTCTTCAATATTCAATGGTAATTTTAAATCTAAGTTACTAAAACAGGTTTTACTGATGGAATGTCTTTTATAGTAAGTAATCCGGCATTTCCCTTCCATTCTGTCAAGCAAAACTAAATTACCATCCAAATAACTCATTTTTGAAAGAACTTTTCCATGCAATGAGTACACATCCAATACGTCTTTATCAGTTTCAATTACCATTTTTCCTTTGGTATAATAAAAGGTATTTTTTTTTGTTCCTGAGTTTTGCGTAATGATTTCTTCTGATAAAAGCTCATCTTTATAATGGTATTCAATATTCATCTTTTCACCAAAAAATGCTTCTTCTATTTGCATTTGCATTAATTTTCCTTGTTCATCGTAATGCAATTGCATAATCGGAAGATTTTTCTGAGTAGGCGTATTTACTGAAATTTCAAGTGATTTTACAGAAGAATTATCAATTGGAACAGCTGAGATTAATTGTTTCAAACCAAAATTCCCAAAAAAGAAATTTTGGGTATAAATTTCATTGTATTTAAGGGATTTTGCATCCGGCTGAAATACTTTGTAATGTGATTCATCAATTTTGGATTGTCCAAAAATTCCGATTGAGTAAATAAGCGTTATGAATCTTAGTGAGTTCAATTGTTTTTAATTCTAAAATTTAAACAGCAAAACTATCGCCACAGCCACAAGTTCTGTTAGCATTCGGGTTATTAAAAACAAATCCTTTTCCGTTAAGTCCGCCGGAATATTCTAAAATTGTTCCGGTTAAATACAAATATGATTTTCTATCGACTATTATTTTAACTCCTTTATCTTCATAAAGCTGATCGTCTTCACTTCTGTTTTTTCCAAAACTTAAACGATAAGACAAACCAGAACAACCTCCACTTTCTACACCTACCTGCACGTAGCTCTCTTCAAGGTTTGTTCCTTCT
>JAQVDG010000046.1 GCA_028698395.1 Weeksellaceae bacterium | reverse complement strand
CAAATTAGTGACAAAATGAAGTGTTTAGGTTTTGTATTATCAAAAAATCAGGTCATTCCTCTCTCCTTTTTTATATTTTCATAAGCTTCTTGGATTTTTTGGAATTGTTCTTTAGCACCCTTTTGGTGTTCTTCACCTAAATGCACCACACGATCAGGATGATAACGAAGTACGTGTTCACGATAAGCCTTTTTCACTTCAGCATCCGAAGCGGATTTTTCAATTCCCAAAACTTTATAATTTGAATTTACACTATGAACAAACATACTTTTGACACTAATAAAATCGTATTCAAAAATTCCTAAATAATGAGCAATCCGCTGAATTACATTTAATTCCGAATTTGAAATTGAACCGTCTGCTGCTGCAATTCCAAACAAATAATGAAGAATTAAAATTCGGTCTTCCATTTTAGTTACTTCTCGAATATCCCGACAAATTTTTTCCAAAGGAATATTCGGAACATTCAAAAAATGTTTCAGCATTTGCAAATGAGAAACCTGAAAACGATTACCAAGATTTCTTCTGAAAAAATCTTTTACATAATCCAATTCAACTTTTAAAGTTTTACCGTCAGCGCGCATTACAGCTGCTGTCAAAACCATCAACATAGTAGTAAAATCCTGAGCAGAATTGTGTTTTCTATAATAATGTCGTGGATTTTGTTTTGAAAAAGTTTGATTTTTATCGATTAAAAATCCTACAATATATCCTATTGCTGCTCCGATAAAACGAAAACCAGACAAAACAAAACCTGCTATGGCACCAATTATACTGTACAAAATAAATAAATGAAGGGCAAAAATAGGAATTTAAGCCTTAGTGTCTGTTTAAATTTATAGTGTAAAATATTTACCGCTTATTTTATACAAATTCTTACGGTTTTTTCTTTTTAACTGCTTTTTTCAAAATAAAATAGATTAATAAAACCACTGCTGCAGCTGCAATTCCCCATTGAAATCCATCTAAAGTCGTCCCGACTATTTTTTCAACTTCTTCATTCATCCTACAAAGATAAGATTCTCTGTACAAAGAAAATTCGGGAATTTCTTTCACACTCTGTATCTTTGCACTCCAAAATTTAATAAAAATGAGTCATTCTAAACGCTATACCGTAACAACTGCCCTTCCCTATGCTAATGGTCCGATTCACATTGGGCACATGGCAGGTGTTTACGTTCCGGCCGATATTTTTGTCCGGTATTTGAGAAGAAAAGGAAAAGATGTTGCCTTCATTGGTGGCTCTGATGAACACGGAATTCCTATCACCATCCGTGCTAAAAAAGAACACACTACACCGCAAACCATTGTAGATAAATACCATAATTTAATTCAATCGACTTTTGATAAATTCGGAATTTCATTTGACCATTATTCCCGAACATCCAGCCCAAAACATCATCAGGTTGCAGCAGATTTCTTCTTGAATTTGTACCAAAACGGAAAATTTATTGAAGAAATTTCTGAACAATTTTATGACGAAGAAGCCAAAGAATTCTTAGCCGACCGTTACATCATCGGTGAATGTCCAAAATGTCAAAATCCCAATGCTTATGGTGACCAATGTGAAAATTGCGGAACAACTTTAAGTCCGAGAGAGTTAATTCATCCACGTTCTGCTTTGAGTGGGAATATTCCGGTTTTAAAAGAAACTAAAAACTGGTTTTTACCTTTGAATGAATACGAAGATTTCTTGAAAGAATGGATTTTAGAAGGACATAAAAACGATTGGAAAACCAATGTTTACGGACAAATAAAATCTTGGATTGACGACGGTTTAAAACCAAGAGCAATGACTCGCGATTTGAATTGGGGTGTGAAAGTTCCTTTGAAAGATGCAGAAGGAAAAGTACTGTATGTTTGGTTTGATGCGCCAATTGGTTACATTACTTCCACCATTGAATGGGCAGAAAAAACCGGTAAAAACTGGAAAGATTATTGGCAAAATGAAGAAACAGAATTGGTTCATTTCATCGGAAAAGATAATATTGTTTTTCATTGTATTATTTTTCCTGCGATGTTAAAAGCACACGGCGATTTCATTCTTCCAAGTAATGTTCCGGCAAACGAATTCATGAATCTTGAAAATGATAAAATTTCAACTTCCAGAAACTGGGCAGTTTGGGGCCATGAATATTTGGAAGATTTTCCGGGACAACAAGATGTTTTGCGCTATGTTTTAACCGCAAATTTACCGGAACACAAAGACAATAATTTTACGTGGAAAGATTTTCAAATTAAAAATAATTCGGAATTAGTCGGAATTTTAGGGAATTTCATCAACCGTGTTATGGTTTTAACACATAAATATTACAACGGAATTGTTCCTGAAAAAACTTTGGATTTTCCTGAATTAAAAGAAATGAAAAATTATGCTATTCAAATCGGGAAATACCTTGAAAATTATGAATTTCGAAATGCTTTGATTGAATACATGAATTTAGCCCGATTAGGAAATCAATTTTTACAATCACAAGAACCTTGGAAAAAACAAGAAAATCCGGAAGAAGTAAAAGGAATTATGTATGCTGCCATTCAAATTGCCGGTATGTTAGCACAATTGAGCGAACCTTTTCTTCCGTTTACAGCTGAAAAATTATACAAAATGATGAATATTTCAGCTCAAAATTGGAATGATTTAGAAAATACAGAAGAAATTATTCCGGCAACTCATACTTTTAATTCCTCTGAATTGATTTTTGCTAAAATCGAAGATGAAACCATTGAACAACAAATTCAAAAATTAGAAAACAGTAAAACAAAAAATAAAATGACAAATCCAAATGCAGAAACTCAGAGAGAAGAAATTTCATTTGATGATTTCATGAAAATTGATTTGAGAATCAGTACTATTTTAGAAGCTGAAAAGGTAGAAAAAGCTGATAAATTATTGAAATTAAAAGTCGATACCGGATTGGATGTAAGAACGATTGTTTCAGGCATTGCCGAAAGTTTTACTCCGGAAGAAATCGTAGGAAAACAAGTGATGGCATTGGTGAATTTAGCTCCAAGAAAAATCCGGGGAATTGAAAGCCAAGGCATGTTATTATTAACTGAAAAAGAAGACGGAAAACTAACTTTTGTTTCGCCGGAAAATAAAACCTTAAACGGTGTAATTGTTGGTTAAAAAATCATTCAAACGCAAAAAAAGCATCTTCGATATGCTCGATTTCCCAATTTGAATTGTTTTTTTCAATGAGAATCAAATCAAAACGAGTTTCCAACTCAATTTGATTCGAGCTAACAAATTCATCAGCAGCCATAACCAAGAGATTTTTCTTTTTTTTTGTTATGGCTGTTTCGATTTCTACCATCGGATTAATTCGAGCTTTTACTTCCACAATCACAATTTCATTCTTCGACTCATCTTTGGCTATAATATCGACTTCTGCCTTTTGAAAACGCCAATTTCGCTTCAGAATGGTATAATTTTTTTCTTTTAAAAAACCAACTGCTTTTTCTTCTGCTTCTTTTCCAAAATCATTGTGATTTGCCATAATTTATAAAGTTCCAAATAAACGATCGCCCGCATCGCCCAATCCCGGGACAATATAGCCGTTTTCGTTCAAATGAGAATCCATTGCTGCTAAATAAATCGAAACTTCCGGATAGTTTTCATGCACAAACTGAACACCTTCGGGACAGCCCACCAAACAAGCCAAACGGATTGATTTCACCGCATGTTCTTTTAAAATTTCGATTGCTTTTACCGCAGAACCACCGGTTGCCAACATGGGATCCAATATAATCACATCCCGATTTTCCAATTTAGGTGGAAGTTTACATAAATATTCCACCGGTTGTAAAGTTTCATGGTCGCGATAAATTCCAATATGTCCGATTTTTGCACTTGGAATCAAATCTTGAATTCCTTCTACCATCCCTAAACCGGCACGTAAAATCGGAACCAAAACCAAATCATCACCTTTGATTCTGTATCCGATTGTTTTGCAAATCGGCGTTTCGATTTCGTATTCTTCGGTTTCTAAATTTCGGGTGATTTCATAACACATCAAAGAAGTGATTTCTTTTACCAATTCCTTGAACATTTTAGAAACTGTTTTTTTCTGTCGGATTTGACTCATTTTAGATCGAATCAGCGGATGTTCGATTACAACTAATTTATTTTTCATTTTAACTAAATTCTAAAGTTAATTTCTCTTTTGTTACTGTCATTTCCACTTCATTTCCCAGAATCAAAGCCCGATTATCACCAATATGTCCTGCCGGAAAACCAAACCCAATCGGAATTTTATATTCTTTCATAAAATTATGAATTAAGGAATAAGAAGTTTTGTCAAAATCCGAATTAAAATCCGGATTTTCTTCTTCCACATCCATTCGGGTAAAGCTTCCCACCAACATTCCTTTAATTTTCCCCAACAAAGCTGAATGTTTTAAATTCATCAACATTCTGTCTAAATGGTACCAGTTTTCGCACCAATCTTCTATGAATAATATAAAGTCATCTCCTTTTAAATCGGTTGGTGTTCCTCTTAAACTGTAAATCAACGACAAATTTCCGCCCAGTAAAGGTGCTTTTACTCTTCCTGTTTGGTTCCAAGTTTTTGCTTCGATTGAATAATTTAATTTTCCTTCAAATAAAACTTTTTTCAAGGATTCAAAAGTTTCTTTTGTATAAGTTCGATTTAAACATTTCACTGTAACGGCATGTAAACTTTGAATTCCTAAATTATTGATTTGCTGATGCAAAGCCGTTATATCGGAATATCCAATCAACCATTTTGGTTTTTTTTGAAAAGAATTCCAATTCAATTTATCGAGTAAATGAACGGCTCCGTATCCTCCTCTTGCACACCAAATCGCCTTGATTTCTTCTGCATCCAATGCCCATTGCAAATCGGCTGCTCTTTCTTCATCCGAACCGGCATACCAATATCCATTGTTGTATTCTTTCCATAGATTTTCTCCGAAAACAGGAGTTAAATTCCATTTTTTTAAAATCGTTAGATTTTGTTCGAGTTCTTTTTCAAAAACTCTTCCGGAAGGAGCTACAATTGCAACTTTATCGTGTGGATGTAAACAATCGGGTTTCAAATGAATTTTTAAACGAAAGTAAGAAACAATAAATCTTCCTCAAAATAAATTCAAAATGAAAATAGATGTTTTTAATATAAATTTCAAACGAAGTGAATATTTCAAATTTACAAAAAATGTTCAAACGAGAAAGTTCTCAGTCTGATACCAAAGCAGTGGTTATATGGTGTTTTCTATTCTACATAAGTTTCCTTTATCACGGCTTTTACAGCTTCAATCTCAGATGTTGTCAGATTACTTAATTTTTTAACAATCCTTGCTCTGTCCACTGTTCTGATTTGATCTAAAACTATCCAACCTTTTATTTTAGTTTGTTTAATTTCTACTCTTGTCGGATAAGGTTTTGAATTGCTTGTAAGCGGTGCAACAACAATTGTTTGAAGATATTTATTCATTTCATTTGGAGAAATGACAACACAAGGACGAGTTTTTTTCATCTCACTTCCTATGGTTGGATCAAGATTTACTAACACCAATTCGTATTGCTTTATTTCCATTCTTCAAAAGTTTCATCTTCAAAAATGTCATCAATCAACAAGGTATCATCTCCGTTTTTGTGCATTTGTTTGAAAGATTTTTCCCAACCTTTTCTTGGAACTGATTTTGGTTTTAGAATAATTCTTTCTTTTTCTAAAATTATTTCTAATGTGTCGGTGATATTATATTGTTCCAAAAGAGCTTTTGATAATCTAATACCTTTTGAGTTCCCTATATTGATTACTCGAATTTCCATAAATTTATTTTGTGATTACAAAGTAATTACATTTTTATAAGGAAACCAAACTTTGAACCAATTTAATACCAATGGCACATAAAGAACAGTTTTGAGTTCCATTTTTCTCGGTTTCAACTGTTTATTATTTTTTATTTTTCTTCAGTGATTGTTTTATTAAACTTAAAATATATTCTAAATCATCATCTGAATTTATTAATAATTCATAGTCACCATTTCCCCAATGCCCTGTTTTAGATACATCCCTACAAATCTGTTTTGGATCGTCAAGTTGTCCTTTGAATAAATTTATCCAAATTTTCAATCCATTTTTTTGCAAACGAATATCAACAATATTTCTATCAGCAACGAATGCAATGTATAACTTCTTCGGTTTAACTTCGATACCATCAAGATTTAAAATTGCATTCTTAAATTTTTCGTAAAGTTCTTTGATTTCATCGGGGATGCCTTCTAAATGTTCTTGTTCCGTAAATACTTTGATTTCTCGTGTTACCTTTTCAATTACTTCATCTTGTTTACTTATTGTTTTGATACTTTCTTGAGCACCAGATGTTTGTATTTGATTGTAGCTGACAGTTTGATTACTGTATCGTTTTATTTCCCATAATTCAATTGGCAAATCTTTAAAATTTATTGCTTCTTTTTGATATGAAGTAAAACTTGGAGAAATAAAAACAACTCTTGATTGAGACCAATCTACATCGTCTCTTTTTAGAAAGTTATTCTTATTTTCATTGTATTCAAGAATAAAATCGGCTTTATTATTCAGCATAAGAGATAAATAAGCATATCCTTGGTCGATAACACTAAAATTTTTATCTCGTTTATATTCAATAATAACAAAACTTGAAGAGTCTTTGTCAAAGGCTAAAGTATCGAGACGAAAATTTCCAATTGCAAATTCAGAACGAACAAAGTCAAATCCAAAAATTGTTTGTAAATTCTGTTCAGTTAAAGATTGAATCTCTTTTTCAAGTTTAAAGGGCTGTTCTTTAATTTGTTCAAGGTTATTTTTTGTGTTGATATTGTATAATGCCATTCTTTTTATTTTGTATTGGTTTCCATTTCGATATAGCGACTAACTAATAAGCCCAACCTACAGATTTAGAAAATTCCAAAGGCTTGTAACAAAACTACAAAAGCCGTCAGGATTTCACAAATTTACTGATGTGTTGAAGGTTGAAGCTAAAATTTTCACATCTCCCAAATATACAAAAGTTCATAGAAGCTCCAACTTAATTTTATTCAACTTTTTTACTTTCAACTCTTTCTTTGAAAGCAAGACAAAACATGATAAAATTTAATTTTTCACAAGTGAATTCTTTCTTTTTTTCCTTTTTTTCTAATCAAATTCAGACTACCTTAGCGGAATGTTTAAAGAATCTAAAATTTTTATTTTTTTTCTTATTTTTACTTTATTTACAGGGTGTTCGCCGAAAAAAAATAGTGATGACTCTCAAGTTTTTCGGTTAAATCGTTACGATAATATTTCTTCTTTAGACCCTACTTTTGCCCGGACTCAAGCCAACAACTGGGTGTGTAATTTACTATACAACGGTTTGGTTAAATTAAATAATCAATTGGAAATCCAACCGGATATTGCACAATCTTGGACAATTTCTGAAGATGGAAAAACATACACTTTTCTTCTCAAGGATTCTATTTACTTTCACCAAAGTCCTTTTTTTGGCGAATCCCAAACCCGAACAGTTAATGCATACGATTTTGAATACAGTTTTAATCGGTTAACCAACCCTACTGTAGGCGGTGCCGGAAGCTGGGTACTGAATAATGTGGAAAATTTTAAAGCTTTAGATAATTTAACTTTTGAAATAAAACTAAAAGAGGCCTTCCCTCCTTTTCTGGGATTGCTTAGTATGAAATATTGCTCCGTTGTTCCTCCTGAATTATTCAAAAACGGACAAGAAGAATTTCGAAAACATCCAATCGGAACCGGCCCGTTTCGGTTTCAACTTTGGGAAGACAATGTGAAATTAGTTTTACGAAAAAATTCTTTTTATTTTGAAAAAGACGAAAACGGAGAAAGTCTTCCTTACCTGGAAGCCGTTTCTATGACTTTTTTACCCGAAAAACACAGTGAATTTTTACAATTAATTCAAGGAAACCTTGATATGATGGCAGATTTAGACCCATCTTATAAAAATGAAATTCTTACTCCACACGGAGAATTGAATCCAAAATACAGTGACAAAATCAATTTTCATAAATATGATTATTTAAGCACCGTTTACCTTTGTTTTTATTTAAATGACGGAAGCTCAATCGCTCCAGAATTACGTCAGGCGATTAATTATGGAATTGATAAACCCAAAATGGTAAAATACATGATGAATGGGGTTGCTACCGCTGCTAAAGGTGGGTTTATACCAAAAGGATTGCCCGGTTATACCGAAAAGGCAGCTTATGCTTACGACCCACAAAAAGCAAGGAAATTAGTCGATAATTATTTAGAAAAAAATAAAATATTGCCGGAAATTGAATTGACTACAGTTCAAGAATATGCTGATATTTGTGAATACATTCAGGCACAATTAGCAAAAATCGGATTAACCATTAAAATCAATGTTGTACCGGGACCAACGATGCGCGACGGAAAAGCAACCGGTAAATTCTCATTTTTCAGAGCCAATTGGGGAGCTGATTATCCGGATGCAGAAAACTTTTTATCGCTTTATTTCAGTCCGAATTTTGCTCCGGAAGGACCAAATTATTCGCATTATAAAAATAATGAATTTGATGAATTGTACTTAAAATCATTTACATTAAATGATGAAAAAGAAAGAGAGAAAATTTACAGCCAAATGGACGAATTAATGATGGAATCTGCTCCTATAGTTCCTTTGTTTTACGACCAAACCAGTATTTTTCTTCAAAAAAACGTAAAAGGATTCACTATGAGTCCTGTGAAATTATTAGATTTAACTCGAGTTTATAAAACTAATTCAGAATGAACATTCCAGATATAAATTTAAAACGTGTTGTTATCATTGGAGGCGGATTTGGTGGACTTCGTTTGGCTAAAAATCTATCCAATCAAAATTTCCAAGTTGTTTTGGTGGACAAACACAATTATCATACTTTTCAACCTTTGCTTTACCAAGTAGCAACCGCCGGATTAGAACCGGATTCCATTGCTCATGCGATTCGTCAAATCTTTGCCAAAAAAGAGAATTTTTTTTTCCGGATTGCAGAAGTAACACAAATTGATACTCAGAATCAGCAAATTCATTCTAATATTGGCAGTATTCATTATGATTACTTAGTGATTGCAACCGGTTCTGATACAAATTATTACGGCAATAAAAACATTGAAAATCATGCAATGCCAATGAAAACCATTCCCGAAGCATTGGATTTGAGAAGTTTAATTTTACAGAGTTTAGAAGCCGCTTTGTTGACAAATGATTTAGATGAACGATCACGCTTGATGAATTATGTAATTGTAGGCGGCGGTCCAACCGGTGTTGAATTAGCGGGTGCTATGGCAGAACTTAAAAAACATATTTTACCTAATGATTATCCAGATTTGGACATTCGCAGAATGAATGTACATTTGATTCAGGCAACCGATCGACTGCTTCCCGGTATGTCACAAAATGCTTCTGACAAAGCATTCAAATATCTTGAAAATTTAGGTGTTCAGGTTTGGTTCAATATGATGGTGAAGGATTATGACGGAAAAATCATTACCACAGATAAACGTTCTTTCGATACCACAACTTTAATCTGGGCAGCCGGTGTAAAAGGTGCTCTGATTCCCGGAATTGAAGGCGAAGATGTAATCATAGGTAATCGTTATGTGGTGAATGAATTCAATCAAATCAAAGGTTTAAACAATATTTTTGCAATTGGAGATGTAGCACTAATGATGAGTCCGGAAAAAGCAAAAGGCGACCCTATGGTGGCACAAGTTGCAATTCAACAGGGAAATTTATT
>JAQVDG010000045.1 GCA_028698395.1 Weeksellaceae bacterium | reverse complement strand
ATTGTTGCATGCCAAATTGGATGAGGGTTGGCACATGTATTCGCAAGATCATCCTAATGACGGAATCGGAGTTCCGGCTACCATTGAATTTGAGAAAAGCAATGCGTATGAGTTAATTGGAGAAACTACGGAAATCGGAAAATTAATTGATGCATACAGCGAATTATTTATGCAACAAGAAAAATTCTATGAAAACAAAGTCAGTATCAAACAAAAAGTAAAAGTAACTTCCGGAGAAGCGGTTAAAGTAAAATTCAGTTCTGAAACTCAGGTTTGTGATGCCGAAAAATGCCTTGCTCCGGATTGGTTGGAACATAGCGTAACGCTTACACCTAAAAAAACAGAAAAACCAGAAGAACCACAAAAAGAAAATCAAGAAGTTGAACTTGTGAAAACAGAAACAGAGCAAGAACCGATTGATTCCATTCAAATAGAAAATGAAAATCCGGAAGAAACACAAACAGTTGCGGTTATAACAGCTGATGATTCCACTCCAACCGATGATTTTCCGGAAAATGAAATGAGTTTATGGGCAATTTTCTTAGCCGGTGTTGGTGGCGGTTTAATCGCTTTAGTCATGCCTTGTATTTTTCCTATGATTCCGCTAACAGTGAGTTTATTTACTAAACAAAAGAGCGGAGGCATCTCAAAAGCCTTAATTTACGGTTTGTCCATTGTACTTATTTTTGTCTTTTTAGCTACCGTTGTAACTTGGTTATTTGGTCCTTCTGCTCTAAATGAATTCTCTACCAATCCTTGGATTAATCTGGTTTTCTTTACTATTTTCGTCATTTTTGCTATTTCATTTTTTGGTGCATTTGAAATTACATTACCTTCAAGTTGGGCTAATTTCACCGATAAACAAGCCGATAAAGGTGGATATATCGGGATTTTCTTCATGGCACTTACATTAGTCATTATTTCTTTTTCGTGTACACTTCCGATTATTGGCGGTTTAGCTGCCCAAGCGGTAACTACAGGAAATTATTATGCGCTCATCATTGGTTCATTAGGTTTTTCAGTTACTTTGGCAATTCCGTTTGTGTTATTTGCCATTTTCCCAAGCTGGATTTCTACTTTGCCTAAATCGGGCGGATGGATGAATACCGTTAAGGTTGTCATTGGATTTTTAGAATTGGCATTTGCTTTCAAATTCTTATCCAATGCAGATTTAGTATGGCAATTACATCTATTGGAAAGAGAAGTTTTCTTAGCCATTTGGATTGCAATTTTTGGATTAATGGGCGTTTATTTATTAGGAAAATTCAGAATGTCAATGGATTCTCCGGTACAAAGCATTGGCGTTTCCCGTCTTTTCTTTGCTATTTTAACTTTCTCATTTGTCTTGTATATGTTGCCGGGAATGTGGGGTGCTCCGGTAAAATTATTAAGTGGTTTAACTCCGCCCATTCACTATGCCGAGTCACCAAATGGAGTCGGGAAAGCAGCTACAGGAACAGCTAATAGTAATTCAGGTGGCTTAGTCAAAGGACAAAAACACGGACCTCATCAAATTCCGGCATTTTTAGATTTAGAAGATGCGCTTAATTATTCAAAAGAAATAGGAAAACCTGTATTAATCGACTTTACCGGACATGCTTGTGCAAATTGTCGCCGAGTGGAAGAAAATGTTTGGTCCGACCCAAGGGTTAAAAATTTATTATTAAATGAAGTAATTTTGGTTTCATTATATGTGGACGAACGAACTCATCTTCCTGAAGAAGAACAAGTTTATTCCGAAGCTTTGGGAAGAAATTTAAAAACAATCGGAAATAAATGGACGGCTTTTCAAATTGATAAATATAAAAACAATGCGCAACCTTATTATCTAATCGTAGATGCCGATTTGGTTGAATACAACTCTCCCATGGGAGCCAATTTAAATGTAAACGAATATTTAACTTGGATGGAAAAAGGAATTGCCGGTTTTCATTCAAAAAAGAAGAATTAAGTTTAATTCAATACATACAAAAGCCCATCAACAGATTCTGATGGGCTTTTTTATTTTATCTTCTTCCAACTTCATACTCTTTTTCAATAAAAAAATCCGGTAAACAAGTACTTTATTTGAATTGTTCAACAAAAAATTTGCTTTTCATGAAAAATTTAATTTAAATTTATCAAAACATAATGAAAGAACAATTTAACACAAGAACATAATTTATTTTACTATGAAAATTCTAAAAATACAAGCATTACGCGGGCCGAACATTTGGAGCATCAGAAGAAAAAGACTTATTCAAATGCGTTTGGATTTGGAAGAGTTAGAAGAAAGACCCACCAATAAAATAGAAGGTTTCCGAGAACGTTTAGAAACTTTAATTCCTAGTTTAATTGAACATCGCTGTTCTGAAAGAACACGAGGCGGTTTTTTCTTACGAGTTGATGAAGGCACCTGGATGGGGCACGTTATTGAACACATCGCATTGGAAATTCAAACTTTAGCAGGAATGGATACCGGTTTCGGACGAACCCGAAGCACAAAAGAACATGGAGTTTACAATGTTGTATTTAGTTATATTGAAGAAAATGTAGGGATTTATGCTGCAGAAGCTTCCGTTCGCATTGTCGAAGCTTTAGTTGAAGGAAAAGACTACGATTTAAACGCTGATATTCAGCGAATGAAAGAAATCCGTGAGCGAGTTCGATTAGGACCAAGTACCGGAAGCATTGTAGAAGAAGCAGTTGCACGGGATATTCCTTGGATTCGATTGGGTACAAATTCTTTGGTTCAATTGGGTTATGGCGTAAACCAAATGCGTTTTCAAGCAACTATTACATGTAACACCAGCAATATAGCTGTTGATATTGCTTGTGATAAAGAAGATACAAAACGAATGTTAGAAAATTCTCCTGTTCCGGTCGCAAAAGGAGCTATTTGTGTGGATGAGGAAGACTTAATCGACACCATTGATCGAATCGGATTTCCTATTGTCATCAAACCTTTGGATGGAAACCACGGAAAAGGAGCTTCCATTAATGTGAAAACTTTAGAAGAAGCCAAAGAAGGATTAGCTTATGCAAAAAAATACAGCCGACGAGTAATTGTTGAAAAATTCATTACCGGTCATGATTTCAGAATGTTGGTCATCAACCATAAATTAGTTGCGGCAGCACAAAGAGTTCCGGCTCATGTTGTCGGAAACGGAACCCATACAATCTCTGAATTAATCGAAATTGAAAATCAAGACCCTCGACGTGGTTACGGTCATGAAAATGTTTTAACCGATATTGAAATCGACCGAGATTCTTTGGATTTATTAGAAAAATTAAATTACACTGAAGAATCCATTCCTCAAAAGGGAGAAATTATTTACTTGAAATCAACAGCAAATCTAAGTACCGGAGGAACTTCCATTGATGTTACCGATATGGTTCATCCGGAAAATATTTTCTTAGCTGAAAGAATTTCAAGAATCATCGGATTGGATATTTGTGGAATCGACATCATGGCAAAAAACTTAACACAGCCTTTACAAGAAAACGGGGGTGTTATTTTAGAAGTCAATGCTGCTCCCGGTTTCAGAATGCACTTAGCTCCTTCTGAAGGATTACCAAGAAACGTTGCCGCTCCGGTGATTGATATGCTTTATCCACCCGGAAAACCCAGTCGTATTCCAATCATTGCCGTTACCGGGACAAATGGAAAAACAACCACAACCCGACTCATTGCCCACATGGTAAAAAATAAAGGATACCGTGTTGGATTTACCACTTCAGACGGAATTTATATTCAAAACCATTTATTGGAAAAAGGCGACACAACCGGTCCGTACAGTGCTGAATATATTTTAAAAGATCCAACCGTAGAATTTGCAGTTTTAGAAACGGCAAGAGGTGGAATTTTACGTGCAGGATTAGGATTCAGCCGTTGTGACATCGGAGTGATTACAAATATTAACGAAGACCATTTGGGATTAAATGACATTCATACTTTAGAAGATTTAGCACGAGTAAAAAGCGTAGTTGCCCGAAGTGTAAAAAATGACGGTTGGGCAATTTTGAATGCTGATGATAAATATTGTATGGAAATTGCCAAAGAGTTGGATTGTAACGTTGCTTATTTCAGTTTAGATGAAAATCAATCGCACGTAAAAGCACTTTCCAGAGCAGGAAAAATCGTAGCTGTCTATGAAAATAATTATGTTACCATTAAAAAAGGAGATTGGAAAATCCGGATTGAAAAAGTTTCTCAAATTCCTTTAACTGTTGGTGGAAAAGCAAAATTCATGATTCACAATGTCTTAGCGGCAATTTTGGCAGGTTATTTATCAGGATTTCACGCAGAAGATTTAAGTTTGGCTCTTCAAACCTTTATTCCAAGTGCTGCGCTTACACCCGGACGAATGAATATTTTCAAATTCAATAATTTTGAAATTATGATTGATTTTGCTCATAATCCAAATGGTTATTTAGCGATTGAGGACTTTTTAAGCAATATCGAATCACCTCATAAAGTCGGAATTATTGCCGGAGTTGGTGATCGAAGAGATGAAGACATTCGCGAATGTGGGAAAATTGCCGGACGTATGTTCAATCATATTATCATTCGTCAAGAAAAGCACCTCAGAGGGCGTACAGAAGAAGAAATCATCAACCTGATTTTGGATGGAATTCAAGAATCAAACAAAGATATTACGTACGAAATCATTCCAAAAGAAATTGAAGCCATTAAACATGCCATCAATATTGCAAAAGAAGGAACTTTCATAGTGGCACTGAGTGACGTGGTTACTAATGCTATTGAAATCGTTCAAAGTTATTTGGATAAAGAGAATGAGAATATATTGCAGTAGTTTTTAAAGTAGTGTTAAGTTAATTGTACAATGTCCAAAATAAAATTCTAAAAACATTGATAATAAACTTCTTATACATTATACGACTTTACAATTTACATAACAGTAACTGTAATCTACTGATTTAGAAAATGTAGAAATTGCAATTATAGCTTATTCTACGTTTTTTAAATTCACTTTAACTTCACGATCATATAAATAATTAGGTTGTAATCCGGCTCGTTTTACTATTAATTGTCCTTGCTGTGAACCGGAAAATCGGGAAAAACCACTTCCAATTCCGAATCCGGGCTCACGCACAATGAAATAAACGCCTTTAGCAAAAGGATAATTCATAGCCAAAATATTGGAAATACTTGCTTCTTGTTCAATTCCGTTCTCATCCAAAATAGAAAGAACTTTAATTTTTTTCAAAATTTCTTTTACTTCCGAATTATCGGTTTCACTAACCTCATTCAAACCGATTACTCCGATTGAATTTTTTGATTTTTGGACAAACTCAATCACTTCCTGTGCTCCATTTAAAGCAAAAACTGATGATTCTTTTGGAATTTCAATATTTAATTTATGAATAATTGTATTAAAATTTCCTGAATTCCCATTATCAAACACAATTTGAAGACTGTCATATAAAATTCCGTTTTTAATTTCATCAAAACTCAAAGTATTTCGTTCGTCATTGCGGTTTACAATGAATAAAGCAGCATCATAAGCCAAAAGCGTAGAACGTGGCGTTACATTGGATTTTTGTTGAATGTACTGACTTTGTTCTTCTGTTAACGGTTGATTGATGAATGCTGCATAAGCTACCGTATCTAATAATTTTTGAAGGATTTTATTTTCAGCTTCCGGAATCAATTGAAAACTTACTTTTGGAAATTTAAGTACATAAATTTCGGTCAAAGCTTCTAATAAATTCCGGTTAGAAGGGTCAACATAAATAATCATTTCGCCTTCCCGATGGGTGATTTCTTCTCCTTTGTTACAAGAAAAAAAAGAGAAAAACAGTAAACCAAAAAGGAAAAAATTAATAATTTTTTGTGCGTAATGCCTTGATAGCTCTGTACATCCTAAAAATTCCATATATCATAAATAAAGTTGCCAATGCACCTCCGGCAATTGGGCTTAACTCAATTAAAAACCAATTTTTGGCAAAAACAAACCCTCCAATAAAAAGGTACAAAAGCCCCATAATAATATTGATAATCTCTCTAATCATTGCAACAAAAATAAGGATAAAACCTAAATATAAAATAAAAACCATTGCTTATTCTCTGTTTTGAATAAACAATGGTTTGTGTTTTATTGAATTATTTACTGATTATTGCGATAATTTAGCGGCGTAAATCGTTAAGTCAGCCAAACGATGACAATAACCTACTTCATTGTCATACCAAGCTACAATTTTTGCAAAGTTAGGAGACAACATGATTCCGGCATTTTTATCAAAAATTGAACCTCTTGAATCTCCCACAAAATCTTGTGAAACAACAGATTCATCGGTATAGCCTAATAATCCCTTCATTTCTCCTTCGGAAGCTTTTTTCATGACTTCGCAAATTTCTTCGTACGAAGTTGATTTCTCCAAACGAACAGTCAAATCCACTACAGAAACATTAGCAGTTGGTACTCTAAAAGCCATTCCGGTTAATTTTCCGTTTAAAGAAGGAATTACTTTTCCAACCGCTTTTGCTGCTCCGGTAGAAGACGGAATGATATTGTTCAAAGCAGAGCGTCCACCTCTCCAATCTTTTGCTGAAGTTCCGTCCACTGTACGTTGTGAGGCTGTAGTTGCATGAACTGTCGTCATTAATCCTTCTACGATTCCAAAGTTATCATGAAGTACTTTTGCGATTGGAGCCAAACAGTTCGTCGTACATGAAGCATTTGAAAGAATTTTCACATCATCATTCAGTTCATGATGGTTGACCCCCACCACAAACATCGGTGTATCATCTTTTGAAGGAGCTGAAAGAATTACTTTTTTAGCTCCATTTTCTAAATGGACTTTTGCAGATTCAGTAGTTAAAAAAATACCGGTAGATTCAATAATATAATCCGCTCCTACTTCTCCCCATTTTAAGTTTTTAGGGTCGCGATCAGAAAATAATTTAATTCGTTTTCCATTTACAATTAAATCATTACCATCTGTTTCAACTGTTCCGTTAAATCGTCCGTGAACCGAATCGTATTTTAAGCGATAAGCAGTATATTCTGCATTACTTGTACTATTGATAGCTACTACTTCTACCTCTTCTTTCTCTAATAATACACGCAGGACTAAACTTCCGATTCGTCCAAAACCATTAATTCCTACTTTGATTGTTGACATTTTTTTGATTTTATTTATTGGTTATATAGCTAAAATTTTAGCGATTTTAATTAATTCATTATCGATTTCATTGTGTTTTTTTATTGCCTCGGCAATAGGTGTATAAATGACTTTATTGGATTTTATCCCGGTCATTACACACGATTTATTTTCCAAAAGACCTTCTACGGCGGCAACACCCATTCGGCTTGCCAAAACCCTGTCCATACAACTTGGATTTCCACCTCTTTGAATATGTCCCAAAACAGAAACCCGTATATCATAATGAGGAAATTTCTCTTGCGTTGCTTTTGCTAATTCAAATACATTTCCTAATTCTTCACCTTCTGCAACAACAATAATACTCGAATTTTTTCCGGAATATTCAGAACTCTGCAAAGAAGAAAAAAGATCTTCAATATGGTCAATTTCTTCCGGAATCAAAATATCTTGTGCTCCGGCAGCAATTCCGCTGTTTAGTGCAATAAATCCGGCATCTCGTCCCATTACTTCTACAAAAAATACACGATTATGTGAAGTTGCCGTGTCCCGAATCCGGTCAATGGCTTCTACAGCTGTATTCAGTGCGGTATCATATCCAATGGTGAAATCTGTTCCAAAAATATCATTGTCAATCGTTCCCGGAATTCCTATGAATGGAAAATCAAATTCGCGGTGAAATTGTGCAGCTCCTTTGAACGAACCATCACCTCCAATAACAACCAAAGCATCAATTTCATGGGATTGAATCACTTCAAATGCTTTTTTCCTTCCTTCAATTGTCCGAAATTCATTTGAACGAGCTGATTGTAACATAGTACCACCTCGATTGATAATATTCCGAACGGAACGAGGTCCTAATTCTATCAATTGATTTTGAATTAATCCGTCGTATCCTCTTTTTATTCCGAAACATTTTAATTGATAAAATGCGCTACTTCTTACTACAGCACGAATTGCAGCGTTCATGCCCGGAGCATCTCCGCCTGAAGTCAGCACACCAATTGTTTTTATTTTAGAATGTAGCACGAACGAAGGCTGTTTTTATGATTTGCAAATATAAAGAATCCGAAATGGATTTGAAAACAAAAAAGATTTTACTCGAAATCCCGAATCCGTTCAAGTCTTCCAGAACTAAAATCCTTTTGTAAAATAACTTCTATGAATAAATCTTCTCGAGTTTTGTGCGGGTCAAAAACAGATTTTAAATCCAAATTATTAAAATCACCGGCGGTATTCCATAAAAAAGCATTAAAGCCTCCGCGAAGTTCTTTTATAATATCATACGAAGTACGACCGGTTTCTCGATAAATCAATTTAATTAAAATCTGACCGCGAGAAGTCGACAAATCTTTCAATTGGGACTCGAATTCATTTGCCAATACATTCTGTCTTTGCTTGATGTATTTTCTACGGTCTCTTTTTTTATGAATGAGCTTTGCAGTGTCTTGAATGGAATTATATTCTTCAACCGCTACTTTTACAAAAGGCCAAACATCTCGAACTCTTTTTCGTAACCACAAATAATACTTTTTTTCCATATCGGTATTCAGCCGAAGAAAAATAATATTGGCATTATCTAATTTAACCGTATCCCAAACTATTTCACCCCCAGTTCGTATAGAATCCAACTCAAGCCGTTCCAAATAATTTTCGGTTTTACTGTCTTCCTGACTCAAAAGGAAAGTAAATGAAAAGAAGAAAAATATGAAGAAAATTTTCCAATCCATACGCTCTCATTAGCAAATATTATTCCTAATTTAACAAAATTTAAACATTAAATTCTTCCTTACAGTTTTTCAGTTTAATTAATTTCATTTAATTTTATTGAAAATCAATTTTAATTCATTGAATCTCATGTTTTATAATTCTATTTTCCTCAGAAAAATAACTGTTTTCTTTATATTTTGTTCTACTTTTTTAGAAGTAATAGCGCAAAGTCCGTCTTCTGATTTTTTACTTAATACCGATTACATTCCAAAATATTATCGTTTAGAAATGAATTTAAATCCTAATCAAAGTGATTTTTCCGGAAAAACAACAATGCACTTTCAAACAACTTCTGTATTGAATCAAATTCAAATTCATGCTCAACCTAATTTAACCATAGAATCCATTACTTATCATTCACAAAACATAGACGATTACAGTCATGATGGCAATATTCTCAACTTTAATCTTCCGGTGCTTTTGCCGGCAAATAAGTTGGATTCGGTTTCAATTTCTTTTTCGGGAAATGCATCAACTTCTAATGGATTGACTTTAGGTACTCATGCTGAAGTTCCGGTTATTGAAACACTTGCCGAACCTTGGCATGCTTCCAGTTGGTGGGTTTGCAAAGATGATTTATTGGAAAAAGTAGAAGAAATTGATGTGTATATTCAACATCCGACTGAATTTAAAGCAGCTTCCAATGGCTCTTTGCAATCTGTAACGGATTTAGGAAATGGAAATTCACTTACATTTTGGAAGCATAATTATCCGATTCCGGCTTATTTAATAGGAATTGCCATAACAAATTATGTAGAATACAATACAAGTGTAAATGTAGGTGGAATTGAAATGCCGATTATCAATTATATGTATCCGGAAACACTTTCTGATTGGACGGATGCTTTGGACGAAGTTTCAACTTATATTGAATTTTTCAGTGAGAAATTTGGTGATTATCCTTTTAAAAATGAAAAATATGGTCATGCACAATGGAACCGAAGCGGTGGAATGGAACATACAACCATGAGTTTTATGGGGAAATTTACTTTTAATTTAATCGCTCACGAATTAGCACATCAGTGGTTTGGAAACAAAGTAACTTGTGCAAGTT
>JAQVDG010000044.1 GCA_028698395.1 Weeksellaceae bacterium | reverse complement strand
TGGATGTCTTAGTCCATTAATTGGGTCTTTTTCAAGGTTTGTTGAAACTCCGATATTTAATTTCTTATTGATTGGTTTCCAAGTTGAGTTACTTTTTTCGCAAATTTCTTTTTGTGCTTCAATGTGTACATTCCAATTATTATGAATTAGCAAATCGTCTTTTTCAGTCAATAAACGTTTTTTCCAAAGTGAAACATTTGTTTTGTTAATTTCAAAATTAATGTCTTCGTTATCCCATTCAAAAATTGTGTCTGAAATAATTTCGTCTTCGTCCCATTCGAAATCATCATCGCTAATTGCAGTCCAAGCAAAATTTTGAATTGCGGTTTTGTCAATTTTATTTTCTAAAAAACTGTCGCAAAGTTCTATTAAATTTTGTCTTGTTACTTTCATTTCGGGTCGTTTCTAAAATTACTGCCAACGTTTGGGGCTTTGCGTTCGGGCGGGAAATCGAAGGACAGAAGCCGAATTTATTACTAAAGTTCAATTGAAAAACTGCCGTTGAGTTTTGCACTTCAGCCCGCCTGACGCAAAACCCTTGTTACTGGCTGCCGTTCTTGTCATTCGTTCCACCAATCAAACTTTTTGTCAAGTGGAATTTCAAATAAGTGGTCAAGCTTTCGTGCAAAGTATTTTCTTAACTTTTTTCCGCTTTTGTCCGTTTGTCTTAATTCATTTTGATAGTCTGTTAAGTAACTTAATAACCGATGATGTAATATAGTTCTATAAATAATTTTCTTGTCTCCTTTCAGTTGTAAGAAAAGTGTCTCCGTTTTAACTTTTACTGTTTTAGGTGCAGCATTTATGAACCAATTATTTTTTGTTCTTGCTTCGTGCATAAGTCCACAGCGAACGGAAGTGTAGAAATCGTCAGCGTCAAATGGTGGTGTGGTTTTGTCTGATTGCCAAAAAATATTCTCGAAAATATTTGCAGTTTTTAGAAAGCTGGTAAACATTTTTTTACTCTCGTTGTATTCAAAGTTTGGTGAAGTTGCTTTCTTTTTATGATTGTAAATTTCTCCTTTTCTAAATGCAGATAGCATTTCAATTAGAGAACATTGAACTGTAACAATCGTAAATCCTTCGCCTTCTAATGTCTGTTTGTCAATTATAGTTTGAACAGGCTTAAAAAATTTTCTTCTAAGTCTTGTTTCAAATAAATTAATTGCTTTTTCCCATTCGTCATTATAAGAATAGTCCTGATTTAGTTTTATCCTCAATTTTTTCCATTCTTCTATTTCCTTTATTTCTATGTCCATATTTTGAACTTAATTGATGTTGTCAATGGTTTCGCTGTCGGTTCATACGGTTGCCAGTAACTCCCAAATATACGCATGTTTTCCTAATATCAAAATTTATTTAAAAAGCATTCAAATAACGTTATTTGACTGATTCACACCTGATTATAATAAATTTTAATTATAACTATTTAAAATGCGCATAACGTATTATAAATAGTTATAAAAAAATAATTACATTTGAACTATTATTTATGCGCTAAATTATGGGTGGGGTTTTTAAAAAAGATAAATTTTCATTTAAACCCGCTGAGCTCCAATTACGCAGATTTGTAATCCGTGCATATACAAGATATATGCCTTCTGAATCTTGCCTTCTGATTTTTCATTCTTTTGTCTTGACACAAAAGAAACAAAAAGTCAAGGCAATTTCTGAATGCTTTGTTGGGGTTATTAATCTTATGTAAACTGTAAAAATTGTATAGTGTGCAAAAACTGTTTTTTTGTGCAGATTTCCCGAAAGGGATTAAAGTTTGCAAAGATATACAAATTTTTTCTGAATCTATTGTAAAACTCTTGTAAAACAATTGTAAAATACGTTCGTTTTTTTGAAATTCTTCTAAAAATTCGATTTTTTGAACCCTTTGTTCGAGTTTCGTTCGAGAAAACTGCGTTTAAAGAGGGTCTGTCCGAACAACTCCCGAACAAGACCCGAACACCCCCCCCTGTTTTTGTAAAATAAACCTTTCAGTATCGTTCAATACCGTTCATAGGATCTCAAACTAATTCTAAATCAAGTGATAAGGTTCAATGGCGTTTGTCGGTTTTTTTCTCAAAAAAGTCCGGCTTAACTTTGAAAAAGAATAAAAAAGGAAGGGAAACTTTCGAGATTTACAAATTGATTTTTTTATTTTACAAGAAAACCATCGCCCGAAATCTGATTTTTGTCCGGACTTTTTTTAATCGACTAAAAACTGAAATTAGGACAATTTATGAAAAGGGAATTCTCGGCTCTTTTTTTAAGAAAGTGAGTACTGTAATTGGTGCAATTTTGTTTTTTTGTGGTGTCCTTTTCAAATTCATATCTTTGCAAAAATTTTGAATTTGGTTAAAATTGGAAACATCGAATTACCGGATTTTCCGTTACTTCTTGCTCCTATGGAAGACGTAAGCGACCCGCCTTTTCGTCGTTTGTGTAAACTAAACGGAGCCGATTTGATGTATTCTGAATTTATTTCATCCGAAGGATTAATTCGAGATGCCATAAAAAGCCGACAAAAATTAGATATTTTTGATTACGAACGACCCGTTGGTATTCAGATTTTTGGAGGAGATGAAGAAGCCATGGCACTTTCTGCCAAAATTGTGGAGACGGTTCAGCCGGATTTGGTGGATATTAATTTTGGCTGTCCGGTAAAAAAAGTAGTTTGTAAAGGTGCCGGAGCCGGCGTTTTAAAAGATGTGGACTTGATGGTCCGATTAACAAAAGCAGTTGTCCAAAGTACTCATTTGCCGGTTACAGTTAAAACTCGTTTGGGTTGGGATTGCGACAGTATCAATATTCAGGAAACAGCCGAACGTCTTCAAGAAGTTGGAATTAAAGCACTTTCTATTCACGGACGAACCCGTTCGCAAATGTACAAAGGAGAAGCCGATTGGACAGAAATTGCAAAAGTAAAAGCCAATCCCAATATTGTAATTCCGATTTTCGGAAATGGCGACATTGATTCGCCTCAAAAAGCACTGGAATACAAAACAAAATATGGTGTGGACGGTATTATGATTGGACGTGCCGCCATTGGGAATCCTTGGATTTTTAATCAGATTAAGCATTTCATTACAACCGGAAAACTTTTGGAATTACCTTCTTTAAGCGAAAGAGTGGAGGCAGCAAAACAACACTTGATTTGGGCTTGTGAGTGGAAAGGTGAACGAACCGGAATTTTGGAAACCCGTATGCACTATAACAATTATTTTAAAGGAATATCACATTTTAAACCCTTTAAAAAGCAATTGGTAACTTTGGATAAGTTGGATGAATTATTTGCTGTTTTCGATGAAATCAATCAATTGAACGAAAGCCAGCCAAATGAAATAATGGATTTCTGAACAATTTACAAAGTACCAACAAACTCTTTTTGCGGTTTTTCTTGAATTAAATAAATGCCTAACAGAATCAGAATTCCACCTGCTAAATGGGTTAAATGTAGTTTTTCACCATCTAAGATTCCCCAAATTACAGCTATAATCGGCATTAAATAGGTAACTGAAGCAGCAAAAACAGCCGAAGTTTGTTGAATCAATTTGTAATATAAAATCATGGCAGTTGCCGTTCCGATTAAACCTAAAATTGCTACAAATCCCAATCCTTTTAATTGTACTTGACTTGCTGTGAAATCAGTGAAAAAGCCGGAAAACCCTAAAATAAGGAGTGAAGGACCCAACCAAATAGTGAAAACAACCGATGATAGTTTAAAAGAAGGAATATCATTTAAGTATCGGCTGATAATCAGTCCGTTAATTCCATATAAAATAGTAGCTAAAATGATTAAAAAAGAATAAAATAAATCATTTGAAACGCCTTTATCATTATTTTGAATTAAAATAAAAGCACCTACAAAGCCGATGAGAGCACCTAAAACCTGCATTCGGCTACTTTTAATTTTAAAAAATAAAAATCCAAAAATTAATACAAAAATAGGAACTAAGGAATCAAGAATTCCGGCCATGGAACTGCTGACTTTTTGTTGTGCTAAGGGAAATAAAAACATCGGAATGAAATTCCCTAAGCATCCGCCTAAAATTACCCATCCGATTAATTTTTTTGGAATGTATTTGAAATTCCGGATTCCAAATCCAACTAATGCCAATCCGGCAATCGTTAAACGTAAAGCACCTACCTGCATAGGCGTATAGGCCACAATACTTTGTTTTATCATAATGAAAGAGCTGCCCCAGGTCAATGCCAAAATGGTCAGCAAAATCCATTTATTCGCAAGAAATTTCATTTCGCAAATGTGCAACATTTCTATTGAATTAATTTGTAAAGTTTTCGGTAAATTTTTTATAAAAAAAGTTGCTTCAAAGCAGGAAGCAACTCTCGAATAAAGGGGTAATAAAAGCAAAAAACTTAAAAATAATTCTTATAACAGATTAACACTTTATCTTTAAGATGGGAAAATAAAAAAAGGTTGCGTGAAAGTTTTAAAAAAATAAAACAGATTGAAAAATAATGGATTCTTTCGGAGCTTATTTTGGGAAATAACTTGAATTAATACTAATTTTGGAGAATCAGTAAAATAAAAATAAAATGAATTTTCATACCAGAAAATGGGTAAAACCACAAGATTTAAATGCCAATAAGACTTTGTTTGGTGGTGCTTTGTTAGCATGGATTGACGAAGAAGCTGCTCTTTATTCCATCATTCAATTGGAAAATAAAAATGTGGTAACCAAATTTATGTCTGAAATTAATTTCATCAATTCAGCAAAAGAAGGTGATATTGTTGAAATCGGAATGGAAGTCGTGAAATTCGGGAAAACATCTTTGGTCTTGCATTGCCGGGTTCGAAATAAAATGACCCATAAAACCATTATTACCGTAGATAATATCGTAATGGTGAATTTGGATGAAAACGGAAATCCGAAACCACACGGAAAAACAGAAGTGGAATATGTAAAAGACCGTTTGTCTCAGCGAAGTACAGAAGAATAAGATTATTTTTTGTCGTATGCTGAGAAGTTTTCATTCAAATGAGTAGCAATTAAATAGGCCTCGCTCCAGCACGCTTGAAAGTTAAAGCCACCGGTAACTGCATCAATATTCAGTACTTCTCCGGCTATAAAAAATCCCGGAATCAGTTTGCTCTCCATGGTTTTAAAATTGATTTCTTTTAAGTCCACACCACCGGCAGTTACAAATTCATCCTTGAAAGTACTTTTTCCTTTGACTTGAAAAACAGCCTGTGTCAGTTCTTCTGAAATTCTTTGAATTTGTTGTTTATTTAATTCGGAATAAGTCACATTCGGATTGATTTTTAAAACGTTTAAAACTCGTTGCCAAAAACGTTTTGGAAATGAAAAAGGATGGGTTTTACAGACGTGTTTTTTAGCATTTTCTTGTTTGAAATTCATTAATTCACCCACACATTCTTGTGTTTCTTTTTGTATGAAATTGATTTTAATCTGAAAATTATAATTCAATTGATGAAGCTCGATTGCTCCCCAAGCGGATAATTTTAAAATTCCCGGACCGCTCAATCCCCAATGTGTGATTAATAAAGGACCTTCGGATTCTAATTTTAATTTTGGAATTGAGATTTCTGCCCAATCAAAACTGATCCCCATTAAATTTTGCAATCGTTCATCTTTGATATTGAAGGTAAAAAGTGAAGGAACTAAAGGGATGATTTTATGGCCTAAATTTCGGACTAATTCCATAGATTTTGGACTGCTTCCCGGTGTGAAAACTATAGTTTTAAAAGTATAAGAGTTTGTTTTTGTATGAATTACAAAATGGTTCTCTTGTTTTTCGATTTTTTGAATTCCCTCACTTAATCGAATTTCAACACCGTTTTTTTCAATTTTGTCCAAAAAACATTCGATTACGCTTAAAGAAGAATCCGAAACAGGAAAAATCCGGTTGTCTTCTTCAATTTTAAGCGGAATTCCTTTTGCCTCAAACCAATTCAGAGTGTCGCCCGGTTGAAATTTATTGAAAACACTGAGCAATTCTTTTTTTCCCCTTGGATAAAATTCGACTAATTCCTTTGGGTCAAAACAAGCATGAGTGAGATTGCAACGACCGCCGCCCGAAACTCTGACTTTTTGAAGAGGAAGTGAAGATTGTTCAAAAATAACAGTTTGACTTCCCAATTCTTTTTCCAGATTTGCCGCAACAAAAAAACCGGCTGCTCCTCCTCCGATAATGGCTATTTTTTTCATTGTAAGAATTTAGGAGAAAGAAAATTAAATCTGACAATCAATTGCTTAATTGGAATAATTAGGAGCCTCTTTGGTAATGACCACATCGTGCGGATGACTTTCATTCAATCCGGCATTGGTGATTTTCACAAACTTCCCATTTTGGATTAAATCTTCAATCGTTGGGGTTCCGCAATAGCCCATTCCGGCTCGTAATCCGCCACATAATTGATAAACTACTTCCGATAAATTTCCTTTGTACGGAACTCTTCCTTCGATTCCTTCCGGAACTAATTTTTTAACATCCGATTGGAAATACCGGTCTTTACTTCCGCGTTTCATAGCTGAAAGTGAGCCCATTCCCTGATAAGCTTTGAATTTACGACCTTGATAAATGACTTCTTCTCCGGGAGCTTCGTCCGTTCCGGCAAATAAACTTCCCATCATTACAACATTGGCCCCGGAAGCGATTGCTTTTACAATATCGCCCGAAAGTTTAATCCCTCCATCGGCAATCACGGAAACATTTTTAGTTTTTGCGTATTCATAGACATCATAAATAGCTGAAAGTTGCGGAACACCGACGCCGGCAATTACTCGTGTAGTACAGATAGAACCGGGTCCTACGCCGACTTTTAGTACATTAGCTCCGGCAGCAATCAAATCTTTGGCAGCAGCTGCGGTAACAATGTTTCCACCTACTATATCCAAATCCGGGAAAGCATTTCGAACTTCTTTTACTTTCTCAATTACTCCTTTTGAATGACCATGAGCCGAGTCTAAAGCGATAATATCTACACCTCGGTTCACTAAAGCTTGAATTCTTTCTAAACTTTCTACACCAACACCAATTCCGGCTCCTACCCGAAGTCGCCCTTGGCTGTCTTTACAGGCATTAGGAAATTCGGTTAAATTATCAATGTCTTTGATGGTGATTAATCCGATGAGTTTGAAATGAACATCCACAATCGGAAGTTTTTCTACTCTATTTTTCAGTAAAATATTTTTTGCTTTTTCTAAATCAGTAGTGATGTCTGAAGTAATTAAATTGTCTTTGGTCATAACTTCTTCCACCAATTGCTCCATATTAGTTTGGTAACGAATATCGCGATTGGTGATGATTCCAACCAAAGTGCGGTCTTCTTCAATTACCGGTAAACCTGAAATTCTGTATTGCCGCATCAAGTCTTCTGCATCTTTCAAAGTATGATGACGTGAAAGTGTGATGGGATCTGAAATCATTCCGTTTTCTGAACGTTTCACAGCATCTATTTCATGCGCTTGGTCTTCAATGGACATGTTTTTATGGATGAATGAAAGTCCTCCTTCCCGAGCCAATGCAATAGCTAACTTTGACTCAGAAACCGTATCCATGGCAGCTGAAACCAAAGGAATATTCAGCATGATTTTGTCGGTTAGACGTGTTTTTAATGAAACCTGATTCGGTAGAATTTCGGAATAAGACGGAACCAAAAGCACATCGTCAAAGGTGATGGCATCCTGGATAATTTTGTGTGATAAAGGCATTGCTTTTTGCCGGACAAATTTAAAGGTTTTTTTGATGTAGTTCCTTAATTTTTTAAAATTATTAATAAATGTTTGAAAACTTTCTTTCTTTTTTCTCTTATTATTCATGATTTTACGATTCCTTAGCGGTTTAAACTCTGAAATAGTTCATATTTTCGCAGGATAATTAAAAATAAAGATGAATATTCCTTTTAAAAAGTGGAACAATCGTATTGGTATAGCTATGTTTTTGGTGGCTTCGGCTGTTTACTTACTTACCATGGAACGAAAGTTAAGTTTCTGGGACTGTGGTGAGTACATTGTTTCTTCTTCAAAATTAGGAGTAACTCACGCTCCGGGTGCAGCTCTTTTTCAGCTTATTGGAGCTCTTTGGTCCGGTTTGGCATTTGGCGATGGAAGTAAATACGCAATTTTAATCAATGCAATGTCAGCATTAAGCAGTGCCCTGACGATTATGTTTTTATTTTGGACGATTACTCATTTTGCACGAAGAATGTTTAAAGTAAACGTTCAAAATGAAGTACAAGAAAGAATAGAAACAGAAAGTCTGACACAAAGTCAAGTTTTAATAGCATTGGGAAGTGGAATTGTCGGAGCTGCTGTATTCATGTTCAGTGATTCTTTTTGGTTTTCCGCAGTAGAAGGAGAAGTATATGCCATGGCCTCTTTGTTTACGGCAATTTTAGTTTGGTTAGCTTGTAAATGGGAAGAGGAAAAAGACAAAAAAAGAGCCGATAAGTGGTTTTTGCTGATTTCATTGGTTATCGGATTGGGAACCGGCGTTCACTTAATGGTAATCTTAGCTATTCCGGTTGCTTGTTATTTGTATTATATTAAAAATTATAAGTTTACAATTAAAAGCTTTTTGATAGCGAATGTATTGACTGCTTTGTTTTTAGGTTTTGTTTTCAAAATCTTATTTGAGGCCGTAATGACTTTCTTCGGAAAAACAGAAGTATTTGTTGTGAATAATTTCGGAATGCCTTTTAATTCAGGAACATGGGTTGCCGGAACCGTATTGGCGTTGTTCTTCTATTTCGCCTTGTCTTATACTAAAAAACTCAATTGGAAAACCGTAAATACTTTGATTCTTTCTGTTGTATTTATGCTAATAGGTTTTTCATCATGGTTGGTTATTCCGATTCGGGCAAATGCAAATCCGCACATGAATTTAAATGATCCGGATACGGCATTGGGAATGTTGGATTATTTTAATCGTGTGCAATATGGCGATTGGCCAACAACCTACGGGTATGTTTATACGGCAAATTTTGCAGAAGACGGAATTGAGGTAAGACCCGATGGAAATTATGTCTTTACGATTACCGGAGAAAATTATGTGAAAAATAAAACATTGAGAAAATATGTAAAAGTTTCTGACCGAAAAGAACCGGTTTACAATAAAAAACATGTGAAGATTTTTCCGAAAATGTTTTCTCCTGATTCAGATGTGATGGAAAATTATGCTGCATTGTACGGTTTTCCGGAATTTACTCTTAATCCCTCTTTTTTCAATGATTTTTCAGATTCACCCGAATCTCGGGCACAAAAACGCCAGTTTGCCGAACAACAATTCAATGAGTTGATGCAGAAAAAACACGACCGAACATTAAAAATTTCAGACTTAAAACAAAATGCCGATATTTTAGATATTCAACCGCCTACTTTTATGCAACAATTGAATTATTTCATTGATTTTCAGTTGGGTTATATGGGCTTCCGTTATTTTATGTGGAATTTCTCCGGAAAACAAAACGATTGGGAAGGCAATATGGAAGTAACAAAAGGAAATTGGATTTCGGGAATTCCGTTTATTGATAATCCGAGATTGGGCAATCAATCAACTTTACCGGCAAAATTCAAAGACAACAAAGCACATAATGTTTATTATATGTTACCGTTGTTGCTGGGAATTATTGGCTTTTTTGTTCAGTTAAACCGAAATGTAGTCCATTGGTGGGCAATTCTTTCTTTGTTTTTATTAACCAGTGTCGGAATTATTTTTTATACAAGTGTAAAACCGTTTGAACCTCGTGAACGGGATTATGCTTTGGTCAGTTCGTTTTATGCTTTTGCCATTTGGGTTGGTTTAGGTGTAATGGGACTTTATTTTTTGATTCAAAAAATTAAAAAAACAGAATTAAAACCAAGTATTCCAATCGTAATTTCTATTGTGTGTTTGGGAGTTCCGGCATTGATTGGATTTCAAAATTGGGACGACCATGATCGTTCTAAAAGAGAAGGAGCTTATGCCTTGGCATATAATTATTTACATAATTTGGATAAGAATTCGATTTTGTTTGTTTACG
>JAQVDG010000043.1 GCA_028698395.1 Weeksellaceae bacterium | reverse complement strand
TTGAGTACAATTTGTTCAATATCAATGAAGAATATGGTGCTCGATTTTCACCTTATATCTTTGGAGGAATAGGTTTCTTCATGTTCGACGCCAATAAATATATCGTTGAGAATTCCTTTGCTCGAGATGAAAACGGAGTAATTTTGATTCCCAATGAAATGGAAACAAGTATATCAATTGAAACAGAAAAATCAACTAAAGTGACTGTTCCCCTTGGAGTAGGACTTAAATATAAATACAACGGATTTGTATTATCAGCAGAAGTTGGTTTCCGGTACACCAATACCGATAACCTGGATTTTAGTTTTGCCAATGAAAGAGATTTTACATTCATTACAGAACCCGGTCTTCCCCAAGCTGACGTAAATCTCGTTAACGGTAATATCATCCGATCTCGTCAAGTAGGGAATATGTCCAATTATGATTGGTATGTATTCACCGGAATCACATTGACTTATTCTTTCGGAAGAGAGCCATGTTTCTGCGATTAACACTTTAAATGAATCAATCACTTACCAATACACAGATAAATTCGGAAAATCTGCCTCAACATGTTGCCATTATTATGGACGGCAACGGACGTTGGGCTAAAGAAAGAGGATTTGCCCGTACGGTGGGACATCAAAACGGTATAGAATCTGTGCGTACTGCCATTGAAGTTTGTGGTGATTTAAAAATTCCATACTTAACGTTATTTGCTTTTTCAACAGAAAACTGGAACCGCCCCAAAATGGAAGTGGATTTTCTGATGAAATTATTGAGTCAAACTATTCAGTCTGAGATAAAAGAACTTCACGAAAAAAATATCCGATTGAAAGTAATTGGAGATTTAGACCAATTACCAATATCTGTACTCAAACCTTTGAATAAAGCGATAGAATTAACAAGAAATAATATCGGGGCAACTTTAATTGTTGCTTTAAATTACGGTTCGCAAGCAGAAATTGTAAGAGCTTGCCAATTGTTGGCAGAAGAAGTACAAAGAGGTTCTTTGGAGGCAAAAGATATAAATCATAAAAAAATCGAGGAAAATTTATATACAAAAGATATTCCTAACGTAGATTTGCTGATTCGAACAAGTGGAGAACAGAGAATCAGTAATTTCCTGCTTTGGCAAATTGCTTATGCAGAATTATATTTTACTGACGTACTTTGGCCGGATTTTAGAAAAGAAGATTTTTTAAAAGCAATTCAAATTTATTCTTCAAGAGAAAGAAGATATGGTAAAACGGGAGAGCAAATCAAATCATAATAAATAGATATACAAAATAGAATGAACATAAGGAGTTTGATTATACTAATGGTATGGATGTGTGGCGGAGGAGTATTTGCTCAAACCGATTCCCTATCTGTTCAAGGAAATATTTCACAAGCAGGATATGCAAATCCACAGACTTATATGATAGCTGATTTGGAAATAAGTGGCGACACTAATTACACCAAAAATCAGATTATGCGTTTTACAGGATTGCGTTTAGGAGAAAAAATTGATATTCCCGGAGCAAAAATTAACAATGGATTGAAAAAACTTTGGAATTCCAATTTGTTTTCAAATATAGATTTATACGCTGTAAAAGTAGAAGGAGATAGAATTTATTTACGATTGCATTTGATAGGACTTCCAGAAATGTCAAAAGTAGAATTTAATGGATTGAAAAAAGGGAAAAAAGAAGATTTTACAAAAGAATTTAGTCTGAATCCCGGTATAAAAATCACAAGTAATTTAAAAAACCAAATCAAAAATTCCATTAAAAATCATTTTATGGAAAAAGGTTATCCAAATGCAAAAGTAGATTTCATTGAAAGAGCTTCTCAGGAGGATCCAACTAAAATAGATTTGGTTGTCAACGTTGAAAAAGGTAATCGGGTAAAAATAAAAAATATTGAATTCACAGGAAATAATGAATTACGCGATGGGCAACTTCGACGTAAAGCAATGAAAAACACTAGAAAAAGATCATTGAATTTCCTTAAATCATCCAAATATATCCCTTCTAAATACAAAGAAGACTTACAAAAAATCATCGAAGAATATAAATCAATCGGTTATCGTGATGCGAAAATTATTTCCGACACTGTAATAGTCGATAAATCAGGGAATTTGTCAATAAAAATTGCTATCGAAGAAGGAAAACCTTACTATTTAGGAAATGTTACATTTACCGGAAATTCAGTTTATTCCACTGAAATCTTAGAAAGAGTTTTTGCTTATCAAAAGGGAGACCGTTACGATGCAGTAGGTATCAACAAAAAAGTAAGCGGTTCTGAAAAAGATGATGATATTCAAACGCTTTATATGGATAGAGGGTACTTGTTTTCCAATGTAATTCCAATTGAAAAAAATGTAAAAAACGACACCATTGATTTGGAAATTAAAATCATTGAAGGAGAACCTGCAACCTTTAACCGGGTAACTTTTAGTGGAAATGATGTAACTTATGACCATGTTATTGCTCGTGAATTGCGAACACAACCCGGTGATTTATTTTCAAAATCTGAAATCAAGAGAACTTATTTTGAATTGGCTAATTTAGGTTATTTTGAACCCACCCAAATTAATCCGGATGTACAACCTAATCCGGAAACCAATACAGTTGACTTAAATTGGGAATTAGTACACAAGCATTCCAGTCAGGTAGAATTACAAGCCGGTTATGGTGCTGGAACTTTTTTAGGAACGTTAGGATTATCTTTTGGGAATTTTTCTATTCGGAATATATTTAAAAAGGGAGCTTGGCGACCGGTTCCGATGGGAGATGGACAATCATTGTCCTTGCGTGCACAAGGTGGTCGAGGTTACCAAAACTATAGTTTTTCATTTGTAGAACCTTGGATTGGTGGAAGAAGACCTACTGCATTATCAACATCTATTTATTATTCAAAATATACTTATACAGACGTATATCGCCAAGAAGGAGGAATGAGTATTATCGGAGCAAGTGCTGGATTAAATAAATTATTAACTTGGCCGGACGACTGGTTCCGATTGTCACATACAGTTTCTTATCAATTATATAAATTTGATAATTATCCGGTACAAGTAGGAAGTTTACGTTACGACAACGGAACGGCTAATGATTTCAGTTACACCATTGGGCTTACACGGAACTCTTCCGGACCGGATCCGGTTTTCCCAAATAGCGGGTCAGAAATGAGTGTTTCATTGACAATGACACCACCGTATTCTATGCTGAACGGAAAAGATTATTCAAAATTAACCGATGCAGAAAAAATAAAATGGTTGGAATATTATAAAGTGAAAGTCCGTTCTTATTGGTACAAAGAATTAATAGGTAAATTAGTAGTAAAAGTAGGTGGAGAATTTGGCTTCTTAGGATCTTACAATACTCGTACAGGCAATATTCCTTTTCAAAGATTTTATTTAGGAGGAACCGGAATGATGGGAAATCGTTTCGACGGACGTGAAATTATTCCGTTAAGAGGGTATGACGAATCAACTTCTACCGGAGGAGGAAGAGATGAAATAACGCCTACCGGAGGAGGGAGTATTTACAATAAATTTACCTTTGAATTACGCTATCCGATTACAATGGGACAACAAGCCAAAATATTTGGCTTAACTTTCTTGGAAGGAGGAAATACTTGGTCAGACAGAAGAGAATACAAACCCTTTGAATTAAAGCGTTCAGCAGGAGTAGGAGTACGTATATTCATGGCTGCTTTTGGAATGTTAGGATTTGATTTTGGTTATGGATTTGATTCGAATTTATACGGAACAGAACCTTCCGGATGGCAAACCCATTTTATTCTTGGACAACAATTTTAAAAAGTGTAATTTTGCCCAAATTTTTTATGGCATAATTTTCGATATAACAACAGATTATGAAAAACGTATTGCTAACTTTCCTATTTCTTGGATTAAGCCTTTCGCTTAACGCACAACGATTTGGCTATGTAGATACCGATTATATTTTACAAAATTTATCTCAATACAATCAAGCCCAAAGAACATTGCAAAATCAAACTCAGCAGTGGAATCAAGAAATTCAAACCCGACATGAAAATTTAGAAAAAAGACGAGCTGATTTCTTGAATGAAAAAGTATTGTTGACTGATGATCAAATCGAAAAAGAACAAGCTGAAATTGATGAAGAATATAAAGCAATAAAAGAACTTCAAGAACAACGATACGGGCAAGATGGTGATTTAGTACGTATGAGAAAAATGTTGGTAAAACCTATTCAAGATCAAATTTGGATTGCCGTAAAACAAGTAGCCGAAAAAAGAAATTACTCTTTTATATTTGACAAAGGAAGTGATTTAATTATGGTTTATACCGACCCAAAATTTGACATTAGTCGGGAAGTATTATTAACCCTTGATCCAAATGCTTTGGATGGGAAAAATACTTCTTCGTCAACTCAACCAAAGAAAGAAAACACTTCTTCAAAACCGAGTGGAAATACAAAAGGAAAAACTAATGCAAAACCAAATTCAACTCCAAAAAGAGGTGCTGATGTCAATCAAAAAGCAGGAACTGGTTCTAAAGTACTCCCAAAAAAATAATCATATAATTAAATAAACACAAAAATGAAAAATTTAAAATTTTTAACTGTATTTGCCTTTTTATTAATAGGTAGTGTCACTCTTTCTGCTCAAGATTTTGGTGTAGTTGATGTGCAAGAAGTGTTGAATAACTATTCGGATAAGAAAGCAGCTGACACCACTTTAGATGCTTTGGTAGAAAAACATCAAACAGCCATTCAGCAAAAACAAAATGAATTACAAGAAATTGAAAATTATTTTCAAACCATACAACAAACAAAAAATGAAGCTGAAATTCAAGCTATGATGCCAGAATTGGAAGCAAAAAGACAAGAGTACATCAATAACCAACAAGCCTTGGTAAATTACCAACAAGCAGCAGCTAAAGAATTACAAGAAAAAGAAGACAGTTTAATGCGTCCGATTGAACAAAAAGTTCAAAACTCAATCAATAAAGTAGCAGCCGAAAAAGGATTGAAATATGTGATTGAAAAATCTATGTTACTTTATTCTAACGGAATAGATATTACAGCTGATGTGAAAAAAGATTTAGGAATTAAGTAAAAATAAAATATTTATGAAAAGCCGTTTTTAACGGCTTTTTTTATATCTTTTGAACAAATTTTTTAAATGAAATTTACAGAAACAATTTTAAAAGGATGCTATCTGATTGAGCCAACAGTTTTTTCTGATGAAAGAGGTTATTTTTTTGAAAGTTATAAATATGTAGAATTTTTAAAACAAACCGGACAGAAAATTCATTTTGTTCAGGACAACGAATCAAAATCCAAATATGGTGTAATCAGAGGTTTGCATATTCAAACGGGCGACTTTGGACAATCAAAATTAGTCCGGGTTCTCAGTGGGAAAATATTAGATGTAGCAGTTGATGTTCGAGAAAAATCTCCCACTTTTGGACAATATATTGCTATAGAATTAGATTCTGAAAAGAAAAATCAGTTATTTGTGCCTAAAGGATTTTTACACGGTTTTTCTGTTTTGAGCGAAGAAGCAATCGTTTATTATAAATGCGATGCTTATTATGAAAAATCAGCTGAAGATGGAGTTTTTCCTTTGGATACAACATTGAATATTGATTGGAAAATACCAAAAGAAGCACAAATTATTTCAGAAAAAGATAAAACAGCAAAATCCTTTCTTAATTTTAAAAATCAATGAAATGAAGAAGGTTTGGATAGCGGGAGCTAATGGACAATTAGGGAAAAGTTTACAAGATGTAGTGAAACAATATTCTGCTTCTAAAAACGAGTATCATTTCCTAAGTCGAGAAGATTTAGATATCAGCAATCCGAAACAAGTTTCTTCTTTTTTTTCAATGAATTCAGTGGATTGCCTTGTAAATTGTGCTGCTTATACGGCAGTAGATAAAGCAGAAACCGAAGTAGAAAAAGCTTTTGCAATAAATGCGGAAGGAGTGAAGAACTTAGCAAAAAATTGTCAACTTCAAAATGCAGAACTTATTCATATTTCCACCGATTATGTTTTTGATGGAATGGCATCCCGACCTTATTTACCAAAAGATTCCCCTAATCCGATAAATGTTTATGGCAAATCAAAATTAGAAGGAGAAAAACAAGCTATAGAAAATAATTCTAAAACGATTGTCATCCGAACTTCTTGGGTATATTCGGAGTATGGAACAAATTTTCACAAAACTATGCTTCGCTTGATGGCAGAGCGAGAAGAAATCCGGGTTGTGAGTGATCAGATTGGAAAACCAACATACGCCGGAGATTTAGCAAAATATATTTTTGATTTGATTGAAAATGAAAGTTCTGATTATGGAATTCATCATTTTTCAGGAAAAGAACAAATGTCATGGTATGAATTTGCAGTAAAAATTGCAAAAGAAAACCAATTTACAACCCGAATTATCCCCATTTCAACAGAAGAATTTCCGACACCTGCAAAACGTCCTAAGTGGAGTGTCTTGGGGTGATTTGAACGAATTTCACGAAATTGTCATTCTATTATAGTAAATAACTAAAGTTTTTTAGTGAATTTAAAAATGGACAAAAATGAGTTCTTCCTAATAGGTATAAGATTCAATTCCAAATACCTCAAAAAACTTATTAAAAAAATACTTACACAAAATTTGTGGTATTCAGATAAATCACTACATTTGCACACTCTTTTTTAGGGGTGGATTGTGTCTATTTCACAGATAGTTATCCGGAAACCCTTATAAAGACAAGGAAAATTAAAAATCAAATTAGTAAAAAATGTCAGGAATCATTGGAAAAAAAATTGCCATGACGAGTTTGTTTGATGAGAACGGAAAAAATATTCCGTGTACCATTATTCAAGCCGGTCCCTGCGTCGTAACACAGGTCAGAACCGAAGAAAAAGACGGCTATAAGTCCGTTCAGCTTGGTTTCGATGACGCAAAAGAAAAGAACACACCTGCAGCTTTGAAAGGTCATTTCAAAAAAGCAGGAACGACACCAAAACGAAAAATGGTGGAATTTTATGGATCATTTATAGATGACCTTGAATTAGGTGCTGAAGTTACAGTAGATATTTTCCATGAAGGAGAATATGTTGACGTGACAGGAACATCTAAAGGAAAAGGTTTTCAGGGAGTTGTGAAACGTCATGGCTTCGGTGGGGTAGGTCAATCCACTCATGGACAACATAATCGTTTAAGAGCACCGGGTTCTATTGGAGCCGGATCCGATCCGTCAAGAGTATTTAAAGGAATGCGAATGGCAGGAAGAATGGGAGGTGAAAAAGTTACCGTTCAGAATCTTAATATAATAAAAGTAGATACAGAACAAAACCTTTTAGTTGTAAAAGGAGCGGTTCCGGGTTCTAAAAATTCATACGTAATCATCAGAAAATGGAATTAACAGTACTTAATATACAAGGAAAAGAAACCGGAAAAAAAGTTTCTTTAGACGATTCGGTTTTTGGAATTGAACCAAGTGAGCACACTGTTTATTTGGAAGTAAAACAATACTTGGCAGCACAACGTCAAGGAACTCATAAAGCAAAAGAACGGGCTGAAGTAGCGAAAAGTACCCGAAAAATCAAAAAACAAAAAGGTACAGGTACAGCTCGTGCAGGCTCTGCAAAATCTCCCGTTTTAAAAGGAGGAGGAACTATTTTTGGTCCAAGACCAAGAAGCTATGATTTCAAATTAAATAAATCTCAGAAAAGATTAGCTAAAAAATCAGTATTGAGCCAGAAACTGAAAGACAATGAAATTAAAGTTTTAGAAGACTTCACTTTTGAAGCACCTAAAACAAAAGATTTTATTGAAGTAGTAAAAGCTTTGGGCTTAGACGGAAAAAAATCGCTTTTCGTATTGGGTGATACTAATAAAAATGTGTATTTATCCTCTCGTAACGTACAAAAAACAAAAGTGGTTTTAAATACGGAATTGAATACTTTTGATATGATTAACGCATCAGAAATCATATTCTTAGAAGGTTCAATAGAAAAAGTTCAAGAAAATTTAAGAAAATAAAACGAGAAGATATGTCAGTAATTATTAAACCCGTAGTATCAGAAAAAGCAACCAATTCAAGCGAAGTATTGGGGCAGTATTCGTTTTATGTTGACACAAAAGCTAATAAATTGCAAATTAAAACAGCAATTGAAAAAGCTTATGGCGTGAATGTAGTAAAAGTAAGCACATTGATTTCAGCACCAAAAGTAAAGTCACGTTATACAAAAACAGGACTTCAAGTAGGCAAAACCAATAAAATGAAAAAAGCAATTATTCATTTAGCTGAAGGACAAGAGATTGAGTTATTTAATTAATCATTCAAAATTTAGAATATTCAAAATTTAGAATAAATGTCAGTTAGAAAATTAAAACCTATCACTCCCGGTCAACGTTTCAGAATTGTAAATGATTTTGTAAATGTTGATTCAGTAAAGCCTGAGAAGAGTCTCACGGTGGGAAAAAGCAAAAGCGGCGGTCGTAACCATTCCGGTAAAATGACCTTACGCAAAATAGGGGGTGGACACAAGCAAAGCTATCGTATCATCGATTTCAAAAGAGATCGTGAAGGAGCTGCTACTGTTGAGTCAATTCAATATGACCCGAACAGAACAGCTTTCATCGCACTAATCGCTTATGAAGACGGTGAAAAACGATATGTGATTGCTCAGAATGGAATGAAAAAAGGACAAACCATCGTTTGTGGCAAAGAAGCTACACCCGATGTAGGAAACACAATGCGTTTAAAAGACATTCCTTTGGGAACTGTTATTTCATGCATTGAGTTACGTCCCGGTCAAGGAGCGTTGATGGCTCGTAGCGCAGGTTCTTATGCTCAATTAGTAGCACGAGATGGCAAATACGTAATCATCAAATTGCCAAGTGGAGAAAGCCGTATGATTTTAACGGAATGTAAAGCGACAATCGGAGTAGTTTCAAACTCTGATCATCAATTAGAAGTATCAGGTAAAGCAGGTCGTTCAAGATGGCAAGGACGTCGCCCGGCTACAAGAGCTATGGCGATGAACCCGGTTGATCACCCGATGGGTGGTGGTGAAGGACGCGCTACCGGAGGTATCCCTCGTAACAAAAATGGTGTTCCGGCTAAAGGATACAAAACGAGAGCACCTAAAAAAGCTTCAAGTAAGTATATCGTTGAAAAAAGAAAGAAATAAGCTATGGCACGTTCATTAAAGAAAGGACCTTATATCCATTATAAATTAGAGAAAAAAGTTCAGACAAATGTAGAGTCAGGTAAGAGAAATGTTATCAAAACATGGTCACGTGCCTCTATGATTTCTCCGGATTTTGTAGGACAGACATTTGCGGTTCATAACGGAAAACAATTTATTCCGGTATATGTAACTGAAAATATGGTAGGACATAAATTGGGCGAATTTGCACCAACACGTACATTCAGAGGGCACGCAGGTGCAAAAAATAAAGGTAAAAAATAATAGGCAATGGGATCAAGAAAAAGAATTAGCAACGAAAAAATTCAAGAAGCTAACAAAAATGTAGCTTTTGCGAAATTGAACAATTGCCCTACCTCTCCTCGTAAAATGCGTTTGGTAGCGGATATCATCCGTGGTGAAGAAGTTCAGAAAGCTTTAGGGATTTTGAAATATTCAAAACAACACGCTTCTTTGCGTTTAGAGAAACTTTTATTGAGTGCAATTGCCAACTGGCAAGTGAAAAACGAAGAATCTGATATTGAAGAAGCAGGACTTTTCGTGAAATCTATAAATGTTGACAGTGCACGCCAATTGAAAAGAATTCGTACAGCTCCTCAAGGTAGAGCACATAGAATCAGAAAACGTTCCAATCACGTAACCATCGTTTTAGGAACTAAAGAAGATAAACTTAACTCAGCAGATAATAAATAATATGGGACAGAAAACTAATCCAATCGGAAATCGTTTAGGGATCATCAGAGGATGGGACTCTAACTGGTACGGTGGAAAAAATTATGGTGATAAAATTGAAGAAGACGCAAAAATTCGTCAATATCTAAGAGTACGTCTTTCAAAAGCAGGCGTATCCAGAATTTATATTGAGCGCACTTTAAAATTAATTACCGTAACCATTACCACAGCTCGTCCCGGAATTATTATCGGTAAAGGCGGTCTGGAAGTAGATAAATTAAAAGAAGAATTGAAAAAAATTACCGGAAAGGAAGTTCAAATCAATATCTTCGAAATCAAGCGACCTGAATTAGATGCCGTATTAGTAGCAGACAGCATTGCTCGTC
>JAQVDG010000042.1 GCA_028698395.1 Weeksellaceae bacterium | reverse complement strand
AGACACCTACTCAAAGACAATTTTTCACGAACAATCAAACGGTAAAGACAACAACCAAATTTGGACACACCCCGATATGGTTGGCATTAAGTTTTTGAACTTGCAGACCAAAGCCAGTCAGAATTTTTTAAAATCAATAAATCGGGTTGACACTTTCAAAATGAGTTCTTACGAATTAAAAAAGGAAATCAACAGCGACAGCGAACTTAAAAAAGCATTTTTTCAAGCAGTTTCAAATTCAAGTTGGGCAAACTATGGCTATTTAGTAGCTTTTGAGTTTAGTGACAGTTTGAACGAAGAAATGGCAAGACTAAATCAGTCATTTGGAATTGGTATAATTGAACTTAACGCCAACCCTTACCAAAGCAAAATACTTTTTCCAGCCACTTATCGGGACTTGGACTTTAAGACAATTGACAAGTTGTGCAAAATGAATAACGAGTTTAATAGGTTCATTGAGCAGACAGAAAAACTAATGACAGCAAGTGAAAAATATGTTTCCGGTGCTGAAAAAGAATTGGATGAATTTTGTGACGACTACTTTGCAAATGACACAGAAATAGAAGAATACTGCAAAGAAAAGAACATACCGACCAATGACGAATAGAAGAACAACAGGCTATAACAGGCGTTTGGCTCAATGGCGGGTGTCGTGGTTAATTGAACATTCTACCTCGCATCAACTTTTGTGGTGTATTGACAGTTTTGTGCTCCGAAATCCGCCACTGCGCCAAGCGCCAAAACGTTATGCCCAATGCTGAAAAAAAGAAATGACCGAGTATAAATTGAATGATAATTATATGGATGCCACCGCACAAATAGCACATTTGGTTTTTGCCAACACACCAAATCCAAACACAAAAAACCAAAAGAGCTATTTCTTTCCCCTCTCACAAATTATAAACATTGACTATCATGAATAATTCCGAGATAAAAAGAACACTTTTCCATCCAAGAACTAATAAAAACATTTATCTAGCTCAATTGAAAGTAGACTCAGACTATTTAACTTTCAAAAATAGAATTAAAGGAATAATTCAGCACCCTTTTGGTAAATCGGCTATATCAGCTAATCCATTACCAAAATCCTATGAAAAACTACGTTTAAACAATATTGTTCCACACTCAGGAAATATTGAATCTGAGATTGCGTGGTTAATGTATTCTATTACAGAGAACGCTCAATTATTAAATGAATTCATCAACTTAAAGAATAAATATGAGCGTCATTATATTTTAAACCAATACGAAAGTGCAGAGCAAGTATTAAATGAAATCGAAAAAAACATTTGCTTTTCAAACTGGGGAGCAGAAAACAGAATTCTATTAACCCAAGAGAAATCAGGAACGGAAAATAATTGGTTAATATTGGATGAACTATCAAAAAAAGTGAAGGACCCACTTGCTCTCTTTTTATTGGAACAAAGCAGCAAGAAAGCAGAAAGTAACTTCTCCTATGTTAGATATAAAGACAATTTTGAATCAATAATAGAAGGAACACCAGAATTCTTGCATGAATACCTTTGCTTTAAAGCAATATATCCTGCTTATACAGGATTTCAGAATTATTCCTTTTTAATAAATGTTGAAAGCATTTCTTCAATAATTGACAGATATCTTTTACTTATTGATGTTTTAATTGAATTAGTATCAAAAAACAAGGTTGAATTTGCACTTCAAGTCGTTGAAGATTTGATTGATAAGATTCCTAATGATATTAGATTGATTCAAATTAATAACATCCTGTCAGAAGATAAAATCAAAATCCATGATAAAGAAGATTTGATTCAATATATTGACCAATATAGCCTTGGAAATTATAAAACATGTATCGAAAGTGCTTTTAAAATCATAAGTAAATATCCAACCTCAATCGAATTATTTGTAATCTACGTCAAATCATTAATTGAAGAAAAACAGTCATTTAAAGAGATTAGTGTTTCAGAAAATATTGATGATATTTTACTAAAACTATATAATGTTTTTGCTCTAAATGAAGATTTCAGTTTATCAATTGAGGGTTTATTGAAAATAACCCTTAAAAGTTTTTCCTCTAAGTGGAGTAAACAGTTATTTGGAGTTGTTAGTGAACATGCAAAGCTGACTGATGAAAATTATTTACATCAATTCTATCATTTGATTAATTCCGAATTTAATAATTCAAAAATTCTGAATTATATAAACGTTTTGGGTCAGGATTATTCAACTTCATCTTTTAATTTTTACAAAGATTTTGACTCGATTTCTGTAGAAATTAATATCAATATCAATGAAGCTAAATACCAAAAAATAAAAGAAAATCAAGGTATTTCCTTAAAAAGAAAAGATTTTTATATTGCTCAAGCACTTACAAGTTCGGAGAACCCATCGGTGTTAATTGAGCATCTTGAAACTGTAGCTAAAAAAGACAAACTCTCAATAATAACCGATAGAGATGTGACAGAACTTCTTTTTAATAATTATATCAAAGAAAGTAATATTGAAGCAGCTTTAACATTATATGTCAAAAGCTTTTTTAAAAACCACAATTTAGTTCACAGACTTGATAATGTGAAACTTCTAGACCTAATTGACAAAGAAGAAAGTTCGAAACCACTTCCATCAATTGACTTGGCAATTTTCTATTTTATGTCTACACCTGATATTTATGAGCAGTACGTTAAATATGACGAGTTCTTGGAGTCAAAACAAATAGAAAGACCAACTCAACTAATTAATGACACATCAATTCCAGAGGAAAAAGTAAAATTCTTTTTAAAAGAAATCTGCAATATTGATTTGATGCACCATTCTCTTTATTTTGAAGGGACTGATGATATTGAAAATGAAAGAATTCTTTTATTAAAACATTTGCTTGTAATTGACAAAATTAACGAAGCAGATTACATCAAAGAAATAACCGACATCACACAGAAAACTAAGATTCGTAAAGCAATTAGAGAAGTAAACAAAGGCAGAATTACTATTAATACTCAACAATTAAAAAATAAGGAAGAAAATAATATAAAGGACAATTTTTTAAGGTATAAAGATTTAGTCGTTTTTTCCAACACGCATAATTTGAAGTCTATTGACCCTACCTCAAAAATGCTTAATGAATATTTTAATTCCTTAGACGACAAAACTGTTAGAGATAAAGTTGTAAATATCAATGACCCAGCATTTATTTCGTTCAAATCCATGTTTTTGGATTTAAGAGATAAATTTATCCTTAGTAAGGATTTTGGCTTGGACGGTTATTTAAGCACAAGAATTAGACACGGAACTTTCTTAAATCATATCAGGAGTATTTTCGAGTCTTTTAATTTAATGTCTCAGAAAAGAAATCAAGAATATGAAAAGAATGATTTCTGGTTTGAAAAAACACCACATTCCTTAATCTCTCATTGTGAAGATATTCAAAAAGCGATAAAGGAATTTTCAAAACAAATTGATGATTTTACAGAATATATTATTAAGGAATTGATTCAAGTTAAGTCTGAAAAACACACTCAGCACCATAACGCATTTTTTGATTTTACACTTGCTGATAGTACGTTAGCATATTTGTTTAAAGAGTCAAAAGATAGAATTGCAACACATTCGTCTTTTTTAGATTATGTTTTTGAGTTTTTGGAAGCCTTAATTGATGTTAGATTGAAAGGTATTAGGGAATTTTTCCAGCAAGCAATAAAAGATGATTACACAAAAATAATTGATGATTTTGAAAATAGAATAAGAGAGATAATTGGTAACAAATCATTTGTTGATTTAACAAGCTCCATCGTGAAATGTAAAACTAATATCCAAACAGAACTTGACAATATATCTGAATGGTTTAATGTTTCCAATCCATCTTCCGATAACTTGTTGGATTTTGAAACAATAATAAAAACTGCTGTTGAAATAACAAATACTATTTATCCTCAAAACCAGATTAATCCAGAAATAATTGTAGATAATGATATTGTTTTTGTAGGTGGTGTAAATATTATTTACTTAATCAGGATTTTACTAGACAATATAATAAAGCATTCAAAACTTCAAGATTCCAACTATAATTCAAAGATTCAAGTTGAAATATCAAATAATAATTCTTTGAAACTTAGTATCTCAAACAATTTTGATAGACGATATCGAGAAGAAATAGTTCAAAAACTTAATCTTGCCAAAAAGAAATGGTCCAACAACGAAGATTTCTCTAAAAGTAATATTGAGGGAGGAAGTGGTCTTGACAAAATAAGAAGAATCTTATCAGTTGATATGAAAATGAATAATTATGGTTTTGATTTTCAAGTTCAAGAAAATCATTTAGTTATTTTCATAATAATGGAAATTCAAATCTATGAAAACAATGAATAATACTATGAGAATAATTTTAATCGAAGACGACAAAAAAAAGATTGAAGATATTAAATGGTTTCTTCACGATTCATTTAATTATTCAGAATTGGTTATTAAGGAATCTTATCAGAGTGGATTAAGGGAATTAATTAAAAATGACTACGACTTATTGTTATTAGACATGAGTATTCCAACGTGGGATAAAACAATTGATGAACCAGGTGGAAGTTTTGAAAAGTTTGGAGGTTATAAAATTCTGAAGGAAATCACTCGAAAGAAAAAAATTGTGGATACAATTCTGATAACCATGTTTGATGATTTTGGAGAAAGCGATACGTCATTGACAATTTCTCAGTTGGATAATCTTCTAAAAGAAGAATTTAAATCATTTTACAAAGGAGTTGTTTACTATAATACGAGAGAAGATAAATGGAAGACGATACTTAATTCACTAATTCAAAAATATTTTTAGCACTCATGAATATTCTTATTGTTGATGATGATAATGACAAAATCGCAAAAATTGTTTCAATCATAAAGAGCGTTTCTGAGAACTTTAATATTGATACGGTTATAGACAGTGTAAGTGCTCAACTCAAACTTCAACAGTCCAAATATGATTTATTATTGCTAGACCTTCTTTTGCCAGTGAGGAGAGGACAAGAACCTATCCCTGATGGAGGAGAAAAATTACTAAAAGAAATATACAGGAATAAAAAAATTAAAGTCCCCACTATAATAGTGGGAATAACTCAGCATGAAGAATGTAAAGTACATTTTTCACCTATCTGGAAACTACTATTTTTCAACAAAGGTAAGTGGGCTGATGACTTAAAAGATATTATCTTACATATTGAAAGAAGTAATCAAAACCAAAGTGACGCCATAATGTCCAAAAAACCCACCATTATAGTTGAGGGTGAAACTGATTACATTATTCTATCTGAATCATTAAAAATTTTTGCTTCTGATTTTGTTGATAAAATTGATATTAGATTTCAAAAAAGTGGTGGGGCAAATTGGGTTTCAAATCAGATTGTTGCTTGGGCATTTTCCCATAACAAGAATAAAGATGGAACATTAGTAAAATGTATTGGATTGTTGGACGGTGACCAAGCAGGAATAGATGCAAATAATGAAATTAATCGAGTTGTAAAAACTGACAGTACTGGAGCAAACTCTTTCAAAATAATAAAGCTTAGCCCAGAATACGCCCCAGATATTGTTCCTCTGTATAAAAAGGGTCTAGCATTACCAGTTACATTAGAAGAACTTTATCCACCAGAATTCTGGCAACTTTCAGAAATTAAAGATTGGGTAGAGGGTCGTAAAAACTTAGACTTATTATTAAAAGAACCAAAAAAATGGAATAAAATGAATCAGTCCTTAAATGACTACATTTCAACGTTAGAATTAGAACCTCATGAAAAGATATATTTGAAACAATATAAATTGTCATCAAAAGAAAATGTGGTAAAACATATAGAAAATTTGGTGATAGCTGAAAAACGAACTTTGTTAAGAAATTTTGAGAAGTTAGTTAATGACATGATAAACTATTTATTTAAATAATCAGCCTGAAGCCATACACATTTGCAATTCGCACGAGCCAACGCTTAACCAAAAATTGCAAAAGAGTATGTCTTGCCAACGCACTGACAGACAGAATGAAAATAAAGCACATGGGCATAACAATTTGTATATGGCAGGCGGGGGTTTTAGCGGTTTGACACGTCAAACCTTTTGCCCACTTTCCTGCGGGTCTGACAGGATTTCTGTTGGAAATCCCGCCCGACCACATACAAGTGACCGTTGGCAACAATAGTTAAAAGATGACACCTATGAATACTGGCAAAAAAGAAATTTTCTCTATGATAATTGGATTTTTAATCCTTTTAGCAATTGGATTTTTTGTTTATAAACTTACTATTATCATAATTGAAAAGGCTGATAAATTGGATGCAAATATTATTGTTGCAATCCTAGCAGGAGCATTTACAATTATAGGTTTTTACATAACTAGATTTCTAGAAAAAAAGAAATTGATTGAACAACAAATTAGAGAGCAAAAACTTCCTATCTACGAAGAATTTATTGACTTCATTTTTAAAGTATTTGAAAACACAAAAGAGAACTCGAAAGAACATGTCTCTGAAGCAGAAATGCAAAAGTTCTTCTGGAAATTGAATAGAAAATCAATACTATGGTTATCTGACAATACTTTGAAATCATATATAACTTGGAGAAATGGAATTGAAGATTTCGCCAAGAATAATCCTGACAATAAAAAAGCAGGTGCTTACATCCTACTTGATTTCGAAAGACTTTTATTGGATTTCAGAAAAGACATTGGACATAAAAATGCAAATATAAAGCAAGGAGATATTATTTTAATGTTTGTAAACGATTGGAAACAACACATTGAGACAAAAAAATAAAACTACTGTTGCCAACACGCGGTAAATTGCAGCTGGGGTGATTTGCTGATAGGCAAGTTTTTCGTACTTTAGTAACGCGGTGTCGCGGGATGACGACGTTGCCGCCGTCATCCCAGCCGACCAATTTACCGCGAAAACGTTAGGCGTAATTAGCGACAACATTTCAGACAAATTCATAAAAGAGTGGAAAGACCTTATTACATAGAAAACCTGATACAAGATAGAATTGATAAAGAACGAAGCAAATATCAAGGAACTTCTGAAGAATTTGAAAAAGAGTTTAATAAAAAGATTCCTGAGCTAATTAAATCTATCACAGGTGGATTGGCTGAAACAATTTTTGAATATTGTCTTGGCGAAGAAAATGACTTAAAGAAACGTGAATTAGAAATAGCAGATAAAATTGAAAGTAAATATAAAACTGGATTGACTTTGTTTGAGGGATTTATAGAATTGAATTCAAAAATAAGCTCAATTACCTATGATAAGTTTTATAAAATCTTTGATACTTATGAAGACCACCAAAAACTTGATACACTAATATCAAATCATGTTAGAGCTTGCCAAATAGCAAATGAAATTAAAGTATTGGTTTCAAATGGATTTGCAGATGGTGCTTTTGCAAGGTGGAGAACGTTACATGAAATCTGTGTCGTTTTTCTTTATTTATATGATTCATCATACGAAATCATTGAAATGTATAATGATTATGCAGTGATTGAAGAATATCGAAAAGCTATATCATATAATGAATGCTCTGATTTTTTTGACTGGGAACCTATTTCAGAAAAAGAGCTTAACCAATTATCTTTAAAAAAAGAAGAATTAATAAGTAAGTACGGGAAAGATTTTCAGAAAAGTTATGGATGGACAATGAGGAGTCTTCCAAATGGGAAAAGAAATTTTAAGGAACTTGAAAATCTTGTAGCTAAAGACAATTTGAGAGCTGTCTATACTTGGTCGAATGAAAGCATTCATGCAGGAGTTTCTGGAATAAATACAAAACTTAGCTTAAGAGATGAAGAACAAAATAATTTTTTGACAGGACCAAATGATTGTGGTTTTTTAGACCCTATTCAATATGCAACTGACTCTTTATATGAAATGAGTTCAGTATTACTCGGAATGGAAGATTCTATTTTGAATAAGGTTCTTGTTGAATTATTAGTCTTTTTCCAAAATGAGATTGTAAAAGAATTTGATAGAATTGAAAATGAATAACTACGCCTAATCGAGTAGACTGCCCCGCCAGCAACTACTGACGGGGAGAGCCTCTCACACCACTGTATCCCGATACACTTTGTTATCGGGACAGGCTGTACGGGTCTCGTATACAGCGGTTCGTTAAGATGTGGAGCTATTTTCTTGTACATTTCGAGCATTGACCGATAACCGCGCTTGTGCAAGCGTTCCAGTGTGATAGTGGTATTCAAAATGGGGCTTTGAGACACTGCCCAACCACCTTTGCGTGTCCGACTCCAGGCATAAGCATCATCCGATTTTACACCCAAACGTATCAGGTTTTTACGCTTTCGTTCGGGTTTCTTCCAGTGATGCCAGATGCAATACCTTAAACGGTTGCGTATCCAACCGTCAAGTTCTATGAGTTTGCCCTGAATGCTTGCCATACGGAAGTATTCGAGCCAGCCCCGCTGAACTTCCAACAGTTTTGCCATGCGTTCGTCAAAGGACATCGGAGTGGTTTTGCGGGTAATGATTTTCAGTTTCGATTTCAACGATTTCCATCGCTTATCGTGAACAACCAATTGGTATTTGCCCGTTTCGCCTTTTTGATACGTGGGTACAAAGCCGTAACCCAAGAGCGTGAAGCTCACAGGTCTGCGGATACCGCTTTTCTCCCTGTTGATAGGGAGTTTAAGCTTGGTCTTCAAAAACAGGTAAATCCTGTTGCCTGCATCACGTGCTTGTCCGTGTGTTCGGCAATAAATGCTGAAATCATCGGCATAGCGCACATAGCGCAACCCTTGCCGCTTCATCTCTTTATCCAATTCATTCAGTAGAATGTTGGACAATACAGGACTTAACGGACTGCCCTGCGGTACGCCTTTTCTGCGCTTGACCAGTTTGCCCTGTATCTGAATGGGCACACGAAGCCATTTGCGGATTAGGCGTAGGGTTTCAGGGCATTTGATTTTGCGGTAAAGAAGCTGTAAAAGCAAACAGTGGTCTACTTCGTCAGAGAAGTTTTTCAAATCAATATCAACAATATGCTGATAACCCGAATTGATATATTCCTGTGCTTGCAATACCGCCGATTGGGCGTTGCGATTGGGACGGAAACCGTAGCTGAAATCATCAAATTCCATCTCGAATTGTGTCGCTATCACTTGTCCGACGGCTTGTTGAAGCAATCGGTCGGTTACGGTAGGAACACCCAAAAGGCGTTTCTTACCGTTGCTCTTGGGGATTTCCACCCCCAGAATGGATTGAGGCAAATACTTCCCGCTTTTGATTTGATTTTCCAAGGTAGGACGTATCGACCTAAAGTGTTTCTTCAAATCCCCGGTAGTCATACCGTCAATACCTGCCGAACCTTTGTTCGAGACAACTTGACGATAGGCTTTCATCAGGTTATGCGGATGTAATATTTGTTCAATCATTTTTTTTTTTTTTAAGAAAATAAGTACTTAGCTCTGTTCCGTCTATAAAACGGCTGGCACGCCTCCGTTTTGCATCGGGAACACCTTAACGTTCTGTCCTTCGCTACTTTTGTGAGACCTCCGACTATCCGGTACGAAACGCTTGCCGGCTCGTTGCCTGTAGCTACTATGACTTCTGCTGACTTCTCGTGTTGCGCGGGCACAGCACGAGACCTCCCCCGGTAAGAGCAGTTTCCTTCCTCCAATCACTGCGGCATCTACATAATTGTCCACAGAAAAAAAAACATTTGGGGCGTTACAATGATGTGCTTGCTTACCCCAAACAACTATGCCTCGTATGCCGTTCCTGTTCGTCAGTACCGGAGTTTGCCGTTTCGCTTCCTTCAGTGCATACCTCGCGGTAAACCACCTTGCGACGTGCTGACAGTTCGGGGCGTTACCCCCGCCTGTAAGGGACTTGCACCCTCTGGAAAATAAAAATGCACCCACATGGCGTAGGTTATCGATAAAAATTTGTACTTTTGGAATTTTTACAGACCTACGGTGGTGGGTGCGCTGCTCATGCAGGGCACACACATCGGCTATAGCAAACGCTGACTAAAGTGCTAAAGTGCTAAAGTGAAAGTAATTAGACAAAATAAACTCACTACTAAACGGACAAGTAAGTGCCTTGGAATACCGCACTTGCCATAGCCGAGAACCGTTATAAAAAAAGCATTCGACAGCAGCATGAGATGAAATTTTGACAAAAAATAATGAGAGAAGTAAAACTGAAAACGCTCATTTTCATCGGAGAGATTTTTCTTTTATCAACTCATGCAGCAATTCGTGCACAGTTTTGTTGAATACAGGATGTATTAAATCGGGTGCAATTTCAGCCAAAGGTTCC
>JAQVDG010000041.1 GCA_028698395.1 Weeksellaceae bacterium | reverse complement strand
AAGAAGAAACTAATTACAGTTCTTTATCAAGCTTAGAGGCTCTTACCAATTTGTTATTTCTTGATCAGGATAAACCAACAGAAAAAGGAGAGAGCCTGAAAAATGCAATTGATTCTTATAAAAACTTTATGAGTGAAGCATACGGAACCTCAGAAAGAGATAAAACAAGAATTGAACATGTATTTGACACCTCAGACAGAGGTAGAAAATCATGGTTAAATGACTTGTTTTATGAACAACCAATGGTTGCCGGTTTAGCAAACTTAACTAAAATTCAAGCAGATATTCGTACGGAAGAAGGAAACTTAGTTCGTGCTTTATTAGCTAACAAATTATTAGATGAAATTGAGTTAAAAGCATTTGAACCAATTGTAGTAGCACCACCATTTGTGCGTTCAGACAAACCAGCTGATGCCAGCATTGCTTTCGGAGCATTTGACAACACTTTAGTGGGAAAAGTAAATATTGATGGAATAGGAGAAGTTCAATTGGTAAATGGTAAAGCTGAATTCCAATTAAACACGGGTGGCTCAGGAATTAGAACCGTAAAAGGAACTATGACTTACTTAGGACCTGATGGAGAATTTGTAGATCCTATACCTTTCTCTCATGAGTATGAAGTTGTTGCTGAAACCTTGACGGAAATCCCAACAGGAGCAGTAATTTCAGCTGATGCAATGAACGTTGTTTACCGTAACTTAGACAACCCGATTTCAGCTACAGTAAACGGAGCAGATGGAGCCGTTAGCTTAACAGCAAACGTTGCCGGATTGCGTCCAAATGGAGCAGGGAAATGGTTCTTTAAACCGGGACCGGGTAATAATGCAGTGAAATTCACAGCTTCAGCCGTAACATCAACCGGAAAAACAGTAACGGATACCAAAGAATTCCGTATCAAACCGGTTCCACCGGCAAGAGCTCACATTGCAGGTAAAACTACAATAGCCATTCCGGCTAATGGATTAGCAGGACAAACCGTTCGTGTGGACTGGCCGGACTTCTTGTTTGACGTGAAAGGAGAAGTAACTTCCTTTAAAGTTAAAGTACCGGGACAACCTACAGTAGTTGTAAGCGGTAATAAAATGTCAGCAGCAAGTGGTGCCTTGGCAAAAGCTAAAAAAGGTGATATAGTGGGTGTGTTTGAAATTAAATACTCATCCTCTGCAGGACCGGGAGAAGCTTCACCGGTAAATATTGAAGTTAACTAAAAAATTAAATAAGTTTATACTATTATGAAATGTCTTTTTTTTGGATTAATCAGCTTAATGACTTCCGTAACTTTTGGACAGAATATTCTGAACGTAAGTTCTCCGCAAGAATTTAGAGAATTACGAAAAAATAATACAAAAGTGAACGAAGCAGGAGATACTGTAAGTACATTGGCTACACCTATGCCTTATGGTCATGTGGAAGACAAAGACATTCTTTGGTCAAAAGTAGTATGGGAAGTGATTGATTTGAATGAACGAATCAACCAACCGTATTACCGAACTTCCGATGGATTATTAACCGAATCTATTTCATTGTACGATGCATTGGTAGAAGGTGTTCGTTCAGGTAAAATCACAGAAGTATATGATGATGAGTACTTTACCACAAAAATGACCTATGATCAAATTGTTTCTCGAACTGAGAAAAAAGACACACCACAGTTTTATTTTGATATGATTGATAACGGCGAAGATCCTGATCCCAATTTGATTTTTAACTTTCAAATTAGTTCAGGAGACATTACAATGCTTAAAACCAAAGGAATGTGGTACATCGACCGTCGCCTTGGAGAGTTGAAATACCGTTTGTTAGGACTTTGTATCATGGGACCGGATGCACAAGCATTAGGAACAGCCTATGATGATGGAACTTTTGTTGAATTATTCTGGATTTGGTATCCGGATGCACGGGAAGTATTAAATAATTATACGGTATTTAATCCGAGTAATTCCCTATCCACCGTTTCTTATGATGATTTATTGAATTCAAGGCGGTTTAATTCAGTATTGTATAAAGCCCAAACGATATATGGAATTAATCCGATTAATGAATACATACCTAAAGATTCAAAAGGACAACTTGAAGAAAGTGACCGTATTCGCACTAGCATCATTCAAACTGAAGCAGACATGTGGAATTATTGATAAACTTAATAACTGAAATAAAAAAAGCGACTTTTTAGTCGCTTTTTTTATGAAATTACATGAAAATCATTAAACAAGAATCGATTTACTTAATGCCATACTATAACCTAAATGCAAAGATTCGTGTATATTATTAAACCGGATAGCATCTTCAATACTTTCTAAATGAATTCCAAAACTTGTTTTGTACGACCTGAAGTAAGCTAAATTTTCCGAAAAATAATCTTTTCGTAACTGAATTTGAGTAGTTTGTAAAAGCTTAATCAAAGTAGAAACATCATTTTTTGAAACATTAGAATCTCCGAAAGTCCCCTTTTTAAACCGGAGAACCCAATCCCGGCTGATTAGCATATCGTTATCCGATAAATAATAAGTCATCAATTGTTGTGTGACCAAAGCATGAGCACAATTCCAAAAAATGTGATTTTTAAAACCTTCAGGAATGTAAATTAATTCCTCTAAACTGTATTTGTATAAATATTCAATAAAATGTTTGCGTATTTCAGCTAAATCTTCAAAATGTTTTTCCATGAAGTATGAATTAAATGAAAATATCTTTCGTAAAGATAAGCAAATCAAGAAAGCAAATAAGAATTTAACACAGTAAAAAAAGAATAAAAGAGTTTTATAACGAATATCATTTCACTCAACTTTTTAGAATCAGTATAAATACGTATTTTTGAAAAATAAATTTATATAAAGTGAGCAATTTAAAGAATAAATCCATCCGCCTGATGGAAGAATTAGGCTTGGATAAATGGGTAAAAAATATACAAGTAATGGGGAACGAAGTCTTACTGGATGTAATTTCTCATTCTCCCGCCATGCACGAAAGAAAAGCTTTAGAACAAGCATTAAAATCAGCATTTGCTGACCAATTACCGGAAGTTAAATTAAAGCTTAAAATACATGTTGATGCTCCGGCAAAAGAAGTTCCTAATCCATTACGTGGAAAGGAAATTCCCGGCGTTAAAAATATTATTGCCGTTGCTTCCGGAAAAGGAGGGGTAGGAAAATCAACTGTAACGGCAAATATCGCTGTTTGTCTTCAAAAAATGGGTTTCAAAGTAGGCTTGTTGGATGCTGATATTTATGGCCCATCCATACCGACGATGTTTGATGTGGAAGGAGCTCAGCCTTATTCTGTGAAAGTAGGTGATAAACCCAAAATGGGACCTGTTGAAAGCTATGGTGTTAAATTACTTTCCATTGGATTTTTTGCCGGAATGGATCAGGCTGTAGTTTGGCGTGGCCCGATGGCATCAAAAGCATTACAACAAATGATTCATGATGGAGCTTGGGGAGAATTGGATTTCCTTTTGGTAGATTTACCTCCGGGAACGGGAGATATTCATTTATCCATTGTACAACAAATTCCGGTAACGGGAGCGGTTATCGTAAGTACACCTCAGAATGTAGCTTTGGCGGATCTACGGAAGGGAGTTGCTATGTTTAAAATGGATGCAATCAATGTTCCGGTATTGGGAATTATTGAAAATATGGCGTATTTTACTCCGGCAGAATTACCGGAGAACAAATATTATATCTTTGGACAAAGTGGAGCAAAAAACTTAGCAGAGCGTTTAGACGTTCCTTTTTTAGGCGAAGTTCCTTTGGTGCAAAGTATTCGGGAAGCATCTGATGTGGGAAGACCGGCAGCTTTACAAGAAGATACAGCTGTTTCGAAAATTTATGAAAAAATCACTCAAAATATGGTATTGAGCTTGGCAGAGCGAAATAATGCACTTCCTCCAACCGAAATTGTTCGAATTACAACGATGGCAGGTTGCTCAACTCCAAGAAAATTTTAAATTTGTAAACATGGAACAAGAAAGCTTAAACCAAAGAGTAGAAAAAGCCTTAGAAGAAATTCGACCTTTTTTGAATAATGACGGAGGCGATATTCAATTGATTTCAATTGAAGACGGAATAGTGAAAGTTCGGCTATTAGGGGCTTGTACAGATTGTACCGTTAATCAAATGACATTAAAATCCGGAGTAGAAATGACGATTAAAAAACACGCACCGGAAATTGTTAAAGTAATTAATTTAGAAACCTCTGTTAGTCATTAAAAGCAATAAATAACTTTGGCAAAGACTTTGTTTTATGGTTTGCCCTAAAAGTTAAATAAATGAAAAAACTTATTCTTTTACCTTTTCTTTTATTATTTGGTATGTCATTTCTTAAAAATGAATCACCTCATTATCAAGAAGGAGAGTTTTTACGGTACAGAGTTCACTATGGATTATTAAACGCAGGATTTGCAAGTTTAACCGTCAAAAATTCAAATTATGACGGACGACCGCATTATCATATAGTGGGCGAAGGCTCTTCTTCCGGAGCTGTTCGTGTTTTCTACAAAGTAGATGATCGTTACGAAAGTTTTATTGATAAAGGAATTAACCAACCAACTAAATTTGTGCGGAAAATTGACGAAGGAGGCTATACACGCGATCAAGTTGTAACATTTGACCACAAAAAGAAAATCGCAAAATTAGATGATAGAAAAGCAAAAAGCATTACTTATTATCCGATTACCAATCAGGTTCAGGATTTACTCTCTGCTTTTTATTATTTACGAAATTACAATACCGATGATTTAAAAACAGGCGATTTTATTGGTGTTGATGTTTTCATGACAGACGAGGTTTTTAAGTTTAAATTGATGATTTTAGGCCGAGAAACAATGAAAACAAAATACGGGAAAATCAAATGTTTAAAAATCCGTCCCTATGTTCAAGCAGGTCGTGTTTTTAAAGAATCAGAAAGTGTAACTATGTGGGTAACGGATGATGAGAATCATATTCCGGTTCAAATAAAAGCAGAATTAGCAGTTGGCTCTTTAAAAGTAGATTTACATGATTATAAAAATGTAAAATACCCATTAAATTTCACCAAATAAATACTCGTTATTTAAGTTTTCAAAAAAATAAAAAATGAATTTACCACAAGAATCAAAAATATTAATTTATCAAGCTATCCGCAATTTCACTTCAGAAGAAATAGATGAAATTGAACAATCTTTGGATAGTTTTATGTCGGATTGGAATGCGCACGGAGCAGAACTGACCGCAGCTTACGCACTTCCATACGATCGTTTTATTGTTATCGCAGTCGATGAAACTTTGGTAAAAACTTCGGGTTGCTCAGTTGATAGTCTGACACAGTTCATAAAAGGAATTGAAGCAAAATTTAATTTAGGACTACTGAATAATATGATGGTTTCTTACAGTATCAATAATGAGATTTTTACAATTCCATTGAATGAATTCAAACAAAAAGTGAAACAAGACGAAATTCCGCAACATGCAAGTGTTTTCCATAATGGAGTCAAAACTTTGTCTGATTTTGAAGAATCATGGGAATTGCCGCTCTCCGAAAGTTGGGTAAATGTCCTTTTGAATAAATAAAAAGCCCGTTTGACTGAAAAGTCTGAATAAATCAATTTCAACTAATTAAACATATTCTCAGAATTGTTGTTATTTTCGTACAATGAATTCATCCGAGAAAAACCCGTTCCGTGAAAATCCGGAAATAAAATGGCAAGCTTCTTATACTTGGCTATTGCTTATAAATGCTGTTTACATTGCTTTGTTTTATGTTATAATGAAAATTTTTAGCTAATGCACAGTATCGATTGGGTTATTTTAGGCAGTTCACTTTTGTTCATTGTGCTTTATGGAAGCCTCAAAACTCGAGGAAGCAAAAATGTCAATGATTTTTTAAAAGATGATAAATCCAACTGGCTCACCGTGGGTTTATCGGTAATGGCAACTCAGGCAAGTGCTATTACATTTCTTTCTACGCCCGGTCAGGCTTTTCATGACGGAATGGGCTTTGTTCAGTTTTATTTTGGCTTACCCATTGCCATGGTAATTATTTGTCTGATTTTTATTCCAATTTATCGAAAACTCAATGTTTATACAGCTTATGAATACTTAGAAAGTCGGTTTGACCTTAAAACCCGAACATTAACCGCACTTTTATTTTTAATTCAACGCGGACTTTCTGCCGGAATCACCATTTTTGCTCCCGCCATTATTTTATCGGCTGTTATGGGCTGGGATTTAGTGTGGATGAATCTCATCATTGGTTCATTAGTCATTATTTATACAGTTTCGGGCGGAACTCGTGCAGTTAATGTTACTCAAAAGCAACAAATGGCGATTATGATGGGCGGTATGTTGGTTGCTTTCATCATTTTGATAATAGAATTGCCACAAGGAATTAACTTCTCAAATGCTTTGGAAATAGCCGGAGCAAGTGGAAAATTAGACGTTTTGGACTTTTCGTTTGATTTCAATAACCGTTATACTTTTTGGAGTGGAATTATTGGTGGAACTTTTCTTTCACTTTCTTATTTTGGAACAGATCAAAGTCAAGTACAACGTTATTTATCAGGGAAATCTATTCGGGAAAGTCAAATGGGAATGATTATGAACGGTTTCCTAAAAATCCCGATGCAATTTTTTATTTTAGGAGTCGGTGTAATGGTTTTTGTATTTTATCAGTTCAATTCCTCTCCTTTGAATTTTAATCCAACAGCCACAGAAGCAGTTGTTCAGTCAGAATTTTCAAATGAATACCATACTATTGAAAATCAACTGCAGCAAAATTTTGAAAATCGGCAACAATTAATTTATCAGTTCACTGAATCGGATGCTGCTGAAAAAGAAATTTTAAGACCACAGCTTATTGCAGCTGATAAAAAGGATAAAGAATTAAGAAATCAAGCAAAAGAAATCATCAAACAAGCCAATCCAAAAGCAGAAACGAATGATAAAGATTATGTTTTTATTCATTTTGTTTTGAATCATTTACCGCGCGGTGTCATCGGCTTGATTTTAGCCATGGTATTGAGTGCTGCCATGTCTTCCACCTCTTCGGAGTTAAATGCGCTGGCAACGACAACAACCATTGATTTGTATAAAAGAAACCGCCAAAATAAGTCCGAAAAACATTATTTGAAGATGTCCAAATGGTTTACTTTGATTTGGGGTATTTTAGCGATTCTTTTTGCCAGTGTAGCTGATTTATTTGATAATTTAATTCAATTGGTAAATATTATCGGCTCTATATTTTACGGAAATGTACTCGGAATTTTTCTGTTGGCATTTTTTGTAAAATTCGTTCGTTCACAATCCGTGTTTCGAGCAGCTATATGTACTCAAATCATTGTAATTACCGGTTGGTGGCTTGATTGGATGCCTTATTTATGGTTGAATTTATTTGGCTGTGCATTAGTAATGCTTTTAGCAATCGGATTGGAATGGATACAAAAAATGAGAAATTCCAACAAGAATTATTCATAATAATAAAAAACAACCATAAACTCGGTCTCGTTTATATTCAATTCCGTAAAGGTATTTCCATCTTCGTCCAATAAACGCATTACCGTATAATCGCCATCCTGAATTTTCTTAGAATCATATTCCATTTTAAAACCGGATTTTTCTAAATGAAGGAATATTGCAACATAATCTGCCAGAATTTCTTTTTGAAAAGATGGGTCTTTTTGTGATAAATCATAAAAAATCCCATACGAAGAACTTTTACTCTTATGTGTAATCATAGCCGTAACAGCTCCTTTATGGTTGTAAGTGCTCATATATTGCTTTGTTCCACCTTTGTCAGAATAAACCTCTCCTTTAAACTTAACGAAATGCGTATTCATTTCACCGAGTATTTCAACAAATTCTCCAACAACAGACCATTCATCATTGGTTTGTGCTGAAACTTGAAAAGAATAACCGGTAATGAACAAGAATACAAATAAAATTTTTAGTGTTTTCATATTAATATTTTTGGTAAAATTAAGAGTTGTACACTAACTGTGGAATAGGGCAAATGCCGTATTTATTTAGGAAGTTGGGAACTTTGTTCAAAATATGTTTTTGTAAAATCCAATTCCAATTGAGAAGGTAATAGTCGAAAGGAATTTCGATGGTGGAGACAAGCACCATGTAAACGTATTCCTTCACGATGTTCTTTGGTCGGGTATCCTTTATTTTTTTTCCAATTGTAATACGGAAATTCTTCATGTAATTTCTCCATCCAATCGTCACGATAGGTTTTTGCCAAAATAGAAGCAGCTGCAATGTTTTTGTATTTTGCATCGCCTTTTACCACACAATTATGTGGAATGTCCTTATAATTTTTAAAACGATTTCCATCCACGGCAATGAATTCCGGTACAATTTTTAAACCATCCAAAGCTAAGTGCATTGCCAAAATACTCGCATTTAAAATATTGATTTCATCAATTTTTTCAGGATTTATATACGCCACCGACCAAGCCAAAGCATTTTCTTCAATATAAATTCGAGCAATTTTCCTCTTTTTTTCTGACAATTGTTTTGAATCTGTAATCCAGTCATTGTCAAAATCTTTTTTTAAAATAACCGCAGCTGCTACTACCGGACCCGCTAAGCAACCTCTGCCTGCCTCATCGCATCCCGCTTCTGTTTTGTTATGGTTAAATTGTAGTTTCATAGCAGTAAATTTAGAAATTATAAGGTAAATAGTGGTAAGTTAAATCCCAAAAACATTGATAATGATTTTTTATACACTATACAACTTTACAGTTTACATAACAACAGTTCCTTTTTCTGAAATTCTTTTTTGAATTTTTGGAAAAACAATTATTGCCTTGGCAGAAGTAGAGTCTGTATCAATCTTTTCATTGTATTTATGTATATTTACAACGAAAAATCATCCGGAATTTCATCCTTATCAAACAAAGAATTATGCAACCGCTTGCTGAACGAATGCGCCCTAAAACATTAAATGAATTCATCAATCAACGTCATTTGGTAGGTGAAAACTCGCCCATTCGGGTTATGCTGAATTCCGGTCATATTGCTTCTTTGATTTTTTGGGGACCGCCCGGAACGGGAAAAACCACCTTGGCTCAAATCATTTCAGAACTTTCACAGCGGTCTTTTTTTGAATTAAGTGCCATTAATTCCGGTGTAAAAGAAGTAAGAGAAATTATTGAAAAAGCAAAAAATCAAAATCTCTTTTCAGGTGGAAAAGCACCTATTCTTTTTATTGATGAAATTCATCGATTTAATAAAACCCAACAAGACAGTCTGTTAGGAGCTGTAGAGAAAGGGTGGGTTACGCTCATTGGTGCTACTACTGAGAATCCGAGTTTTGAAGTAGTTCCGGCACTGCTTTCGCGTTGTCAGGTTTATACCTTGAAACATCTTGAAACTTCTGATTTGGTGGAATTGATTCAAAAAGCAGTAAAAGAAGATGAAATTCTTTCTTCTCAATCCATTACGATCAAAGAAACCGATGCTTTGATTCGCTTTTCGGGAGGCGATGCCCGAAAACTTTTAAATGGATTGGAGTTGGTTGTTTCAAGTGCTTCTTCAGATGAAATTGTGATTGATAATGAACTTACTTTGCAATCCATTCAGCAAAATTTAAGTCGATATGACAAAAGCGGAGAAATGCACTACGATATTATATCGGCTTTCATAAAATCCATTCGCGGCTCTGACCCGAATGCTGCCGTTTATTGGTTGGCACGGATGATAGAAGGTGGGGAAGATTTGAAATTTATTGCCCGGAGAATGCTCATTGCTGCTTCGGAAGATATAGGAAATGCCAATCCTACGGCATTGGTTATGGCTAACAACACCTTTCAGGCAGTAAGTAGTGTTGGTTATCCTGAATCTCGGATTATTTTAAGTCAATGTGCGGTTTATCTGGCAAATTCACCCAAAAGTAATTCTACTTATGAAGCAATTAGTAAAGCGCAGCAAATTGTTCGACAAACCGGGGATTTGTCGGTTCCTTTACATTTGCGAAATGCACCGACTCAATTGATGAAAAGTTTAGATTATGGGAAAGATTATAAATATGCGCATGCTTTTGAAGGAAATTTTGCCGAACAGGAGTTTTTACCCAATGAAATTTCCGGAACTACTTTTTACGAACCGGGAAATAACCCGAGAGAACAGGCCGATAAAACGATTTTGAACAAAAAATGGAAAGGAAAATACGGTTATTAAGGGTTTAGTTAATGATGATTTTTTTAAAATAGGTATGCTGTCTTGAAAATACAGTAAGAATATATATTCCTTTTGCATACCGTTCCACATTCAGACTCATTTTAGTTCCGTGAAAATCACCCGAATAAACCTGCTTACCTGTCATATCTGTAAGTGTAATCAAACTGTTTTTATTATTTTGAATTTCAATAGTAATTTCAGTAGATGCCGGATTGGGATAAACCATTATCTCATTGATTGCAGTCGGTTCATTTGTGTCCAATGTATTGATTCCGGTACTGTTTTTCCATATAGTGGGATTTCCAT
>JAQVDG010000040.1 GCA_028698395.1 Weeksellaceae bacterium | reverse complement strand
AGTTTTACCCGAACCTTGTAATCCGGCAATTAAAATAATAGTAGGATTCTCAGAAATATTTAATTCAGAACTGCCTCCACCCATTAATTCAGCTAATTCGTCATGAACGATTTTAACCATTAACTGATTCGGATTCAAAGAAGTAATTACATTTTGACCTAAGGCTTTTTCTTTTACTTTATCGGTAAAATCTTTGGCAACTTTGTAGCTAACATCGGCATCCACCAAAGCACGTCGTACTTCTTTAATGGTTTCAGCTACGTTAATTTCCGTAATTTGTCCTTTCCCTTTCAGGGTATGTAATGCCTTGTCTAATTTATCTTGTAAACTCTGAAACATTCTATTCTTTTTTATTTGGATTGCAAAAATACGGTTTTAAGCATAATTCTACAACCCAATTTGTTGGCTTATTTATCGTTTTAAATGTGTGTTTTCTGAAAGAAAAATGGATTATTCTTTCAATTCTTGATTTTTTCTATTTCTCCACCAAAAAAATCCACTACCTAAAAGACTTAAACCAAAAATTATATTAAAAGCTAAAGTCATGGTTTTTCCGGTTTCAATAATTGGCGGATTAAATTCCATTGTAATTTCTTTATCTCCTTCATTTAACTGAACAGCTCTTAAAAAATAATTGGCTTTCAATAAATTTCGTTCTTTTCCATCCACTTTAATTGTCCATCCATGCGGATAATAAATTTCAGAAAAAACAGCTATTTTGGGCGAATTAATTTCAGTTTTATAAACTAATTTTTGTGGAGAATAATCAATTAATTCAATTTTTGAATTTGTTTCTGTTGGTAAAACTTTTTGAATTTGATTGGCTAAATTGGATTGTAAAATAACGGTTTTATTCAAATCTACTTCTTTCAAAGCCATAATTTCTTCGTTTGAATTTTGCACCCAATGTACATTTGAAACCAACCAAGCATTTCCATAAGCATCGGAATTTAATTCCAGCATAGGACTTCTTGCACTTCCATGAACAATATATTTAGTGTTCATAAGATTTAAAATTTTGTACATATCGGTCTGATTGATTCCCAAATCTTCAGTTCTTTTTGAGCCCGAAAAATACAAATCAATCACATCCTGATAATTTCTCAATTTTGCTCCATGGTATCCTCCGATTGAATGATGAAAATAAGAAGTCGTAGCATCATTAAAAGTACTGAAAACATTGTCGAAAACACGATATTGAGATGGATCAGCTGTTCGTAAACTGTCTAAAGTTTTATTAAAAGCTACTTTTTGAGCAATTCCGGCAAGATGATGATTTTCTCTGGCTCCGTTTACTAATTTTTGTGATAAATGAGTAGGAAATGGATTTTCTACAAACATTCTATCAACGAAATTAGTATCGTTCAAATAACGTTTATCCACTTGCCAACCGTCAATCAATGCTAAAAAAACAATTCCTAAAATTACAATAAGACTGTTTTTTATTTTTTGAATCTGATACAAAAGTAATAAAGCTAAAGTCAATACAACAAAAATTAAAGTTCGAAGTGTATCAGCTTTGAACATTGCGATTCTATCTGTTTGTAAAGCTTTATCTAAATTACTCAACATCATATCCCAAGTTCCGAATGCTTGTGGATTGTATTCTTTAACTAAATCTAAATATTGTTGTTTGTTCAGAATATCGTATTCATTAGTAAAACTGAATAAGTTTCCACCTAAAAGATAAAAAATCAACAATAAAGCAAGAGTTCCACCACCTGTATATATCAGAATTTTCTTTTTAAATTCATCTGTTAAAGATTCATCTTTAAAGAAGACGTATAAAGTGATTGCGGCCAAAAGCGGCATAGTAAATTCTGCCATAACCAACATGGAAGAAACCGCTCGGAATTTATCATAAAGCGGAAAATAATCAATCATAAAGTCAGTCAAACCGGCGAAATTTTTCCCCCATGCTAAAATAATACTCAAAACAGTAGCGGTCAACAACCACCATTTGTATTTTAACCATTTATTCCGAACTAAAAATAATCCTAAGAAAAATAAGAATACTACAACAGCTCCTTGATAAGCCGGACCAGAAGTTCCAGGTTGTTCGCCCCAATAAGTTGACACCGGAGAACTTGCCAAATAACTAAAAACTTGTTGATTGAATTCATCATTTAAATCCAAAATGTATTGTTGCTTTTGAATTTCAGCTGTATAATTTTTTAAATTTTCCGGATTGGGTTGACTCGCTCCGCCCATGAAATTCGGAATGAATAAATTGAAGGTTTCTAATTTCCCGTAACTCCAATCGGTAATATAATTGAAGTCTAAACCTTTGGAATTTCCTTTGAGTAAATCCATATCGGACTTTCCGCGTGTGGTTTCTTGGCTGTATTCGTAAGTTGAAAGAACACGTCCGGAATTCATTCCCAAACCAATTATACAGGCAAAAGTCAATAAAACCGTTGATACTACAAATGCTTTGATTTCTTTTGTTTTAAATGCTTCAACTAATTGAATAACAAAATAAACCAACATGACCAAAAGCAAATAATATGTCATTTGCAAATGATTAGCAGAAAGTTCTAAGCCCATGAAAAGGGCAGTTAAAATAAATCCGAGAAGATATTTTTTTCGGTAAAGCAGAATAATCCCGGCAACTAAAGGTGCAAAATAAGCAATCGCATGAACTTTTGCGTTGTGTCCTGCTCCGATGATAATGAAGTAATAAGCACCTAAGGCAAAGAAAATTGAACCGGCTAAGGCGTATTTCCAATTTTTGAAAAGTACCATTCCCAAAATAAAAAATCCGGTAAAAAGTAAGAAGACATAATCTGCCGGACGAGGAAGAAAACGAAAGAAATGATCGATGGATTTAATCATATCAAAATCATAGGAAGCTCCGGTTTGATAGGTTGGCATTCCACCAAACATGGCGTTTGACCAATAGATGTTTTCTCCGGTTTCTTTCTGAAAAGTTTTCATTTCTTCAGCACTTCCGCAATAATTGACAATATCCGGCTGGATAATGGCATCATCACCCAAAACCGGTGAATTATACACCATTGCCAAAATCGCAAAAAGCACAATAGATAGTACGCTAAATATCAGATTTTTATTCTTCATTTTTTTCTTTGGATTCTTCTATAATTTCATATTCAACAGTGTCAGCTTCTATATTAAATTTAGCTTTTTCTGAAGAAGCTTTTGTTTGAGTAGATGAATGTTGCTTCGTTTGTTTTGATGTGGAATGCTTTGATTTTTCCGAAAAAAATGAACGAAATAAACGAACGAGTAAATAAGCGGCTAACAAATAAAATAAAAACTTAAAAAAAGACATAAAAATTTTAATTAACAATTGTGGTGATGGTTTGTCTTCCTGATTCTGTTTCTTTTCGTTCCCCTTGTTGGTAAGTATTGCTCATGTCTTCGACTTTTGTAATCGACACTTTTTTAATCCAGCCGGTTTCTAAATCCAATTCAATTCTCCCGTTCAAAGTAGAAGTATTTTTCATTGTTGCCGTAATTCCATTTTGGGTTTCACTTCCATTTACACTTTGGGTTCCTTTGACAGTAATAACCGCTTTTCCGTCTTGAATTCCTTCAAAAGTACGTACCACTTTGTTTTCTCCTTTTATAGGGCCTTCATTGATTTTTTGAGTATCTTCCCATTTTTCTCCTATTTTCAAACTTTTATCCGGAAAAATATTCAATGAATCTTCAAACTGAGTCCGAATGGCTTCCTGACTTAAAGACATTTCCAATAAACTTCGGATTTCTTTTTGTTCTTCCGGTGTAAAATCGGTTTTTAATTTTTCAACTGCATTATTTACCACTTTATCTAATCCTGTTACAGATAATACTTTTCCTTTATTGTCCACAATCATAGTGAAAGTTTGCCCGGTAATGGATTTATAAATCGACCAACTTTGAGCAACATCCGGATTGGTGGGTTTTGCTGAATTGGTGTTGTATGAAATATTTTCTCCGATTGGAGATTTAAAACTCTCACTAAATCCTTTAAAAGTAGCTTTCAATGTAAATTTATTTCCCTCAACCGATTCGACAAAATAATCAAAATCTACGGTTCGGGAAGATGATAAATTCATGCTTTGACCTTGTGCCGACATAGATTGCTCAGTTGATATTTTTAGATAAAACGGGTAATTTTCTCCTTTTTTCAAATTGTATCGAAAAGAGAAGCTTTCGTCTTCATTTTGTAATAAAGATGAATTTTCTTCTGTATTTTGTAATTCTTTGTCTAAATTTTGAGTAGAATCAGAAAAACCAGTTTGAGTGTTTTCAATTGAATCACCACTTTCATTAATTTCTTTTATCTCTTTGTTTTTCTGATTATTACAAGATGAAATAATAATCAAAATAGATAAAAGACTTATAACTTTTTTCATTTGTTTTAAAATTTTTGGCAAGATAGTATTTTAGCTTAAATAAGGATTTAAAAAAAGCTTAAAATTTAGGAATCCCGTCAAGCTTACTAAAGCTTTTTCTATATGATTTTTTCTTTTTTCTAAAAAAATGAAGGATAAATAAATAAAAAACAACTAACTTTAGCATCAATCCTTTTTATTATCATTTTTTTCAGAATCATTTAATATTCGTAAAACATTTTTCACACTTTCTTCATTTCTCAATATCTTCATATAGTCTTGTTTTATCCGCTCGGAGAACTTTATTAGTTTTTCTCGATTTTCATACAATTCTATAATGGCTTCTTTCAAACTTTCTTTTGAACGTTCAATAAATAAACCATTTTCATTGTGTTTAATTCCCATTGATGGTAGCCCTATTTTTGTTGATATTGCCGGAACAGAAGATAGGCAAGCTTCAGCGAATAAAAAAGGACCACAATCTGCTGAAGAAGCAATTACTATTAAATCTACATCTTCATAAAAATTATACAAGCCTTCATAAGCTCCTGAAAATCTCGTTTTAAGAACTACTTCTCTTCCTGTTGATTTAATTTCTTCAATTACGGGTTCTATGATTTCGCGAAAACCTTTCATCGGTCGATCAGGCGTGCCTGTCCACCCAATTGTTAATGTTTTTTTTCTCCCGACATTTTGATTTTCTATAAAGTTTTTTTCACCGTAAATTCCGTATACAAATGATACTTTATCCGTAAGATTTTTATATTCATTATATAAATTTCCACCACCAACAAAAATATAATCATAAGGTGCAAGATATGTGTCATAAAATTGTTTACGATTCATTTTATTCCGATCCAATTGTCGTTTGATATCATAACTAGGCCCATCATGTGGAAAAGAATCTGTAAAAATTCCAACTATTTTTTTATCTGCCGTAAAAGGAAAGAATGAAATATACTGAAAATAAAATGCCATTTCTATCATCTGATTAAAATGAAATATTTTTTCGGTTACTTTTTCTTTATTTCCTTCATAGTCAATATATTTATAAAGTGGTGGGGTTCTATGTTTTATATAGAAATAACCATCTTTATGAATGAGTTTTAAATCTGTTTTTTTTATGAAATGTTTTATTTTAGAAATATTATTATAAATCCATCGTCGAAAAGAACTTTGCTTATTAGATTTGAAAATCGCATAATTTTGTTGATAAATGATATAACAATCATAATCATCTAACAAATACGGCAACCAAGATTTTATCATGAATTCATAAGCCCAGTCGGGTTTATCTGCAACAAAGAGTATGTTTTTTTTTGTCATTTATTTGATTAATTATGTTTTATAAACTCACTTATTTTTCTGTTATTTTTTTCAAATGAATTCTGTGTGTTTATTTCTAAAATAGAAATATTAAATCTTTTTATAATTTTAATAAATTCATCTTTTTCCTTCAATTCTTTTTCCACTAATTTCAGTAATTCATCTTTTGATTTTCCTTTATGGTGTGCAACAATTCGTCCTGTTTCTTTCTCTCGTTTTTGGATTTGTTCTACAATTTGTTCTTTACTGGAAAAGCAATAAATTACCTTTCTGTTTTTTAAGAAATCATAAAATAAATCCTGATTTTCTTTGTATAATTCCAACAAAGAAAACTGAAAATTATGTAAAATCCCTTCATCTGAAACAATCAATGAATTTGTATTAAAACTTGAAAGTAGAGCGTCTTCTTGTAGAGTTTTATAATTCCAATGTGCTATTCTAAATTTATCTGTTTCCAAAATATCTAAATTCTGAATATATTTCCATTGATTTTCAGCCAATTTTTGATAAACAGGTATTGTTCCAATTAAATCAACTGAATTAATTTCTGAATTTCGTTTTTTAAAATCATTAATCGTCAAAAAAAATTGGTGGTTTTTTAATAATTCTCGATAAACGGTAGATTTACCTACACCTGAAACACCGATTAGTTCAATATATACCGGCTTTTGATTGTTCGGGAATATAATTTCATTTTTTTTAGTTTTTCGGTAAACCTCTAAACCCAATAATGAAAAAAAAGAAGTAAAGAATTTTTCCAAATTTTAATAGATTCAAGCTAAGAGGCAAAAGTAAAAATTATTATTGAGTAGTAAGTGGATAAACGTAAAAATCACTATTAAAATCTTTTTCATTCGTTTGAGAAAAGAACAAAGAAAAGTCGAATTTATTTTAAATTTATTTTTTGTATCTCATTTATTTTGTGTAAGTTTGCTTGATTTTTCAGAATATTAACTTTAAACAAAACCTACTTATGTTAAAAAATGCTTTTAAATTAGGGATTTTAAGTACATTGCTCTTTTCAGTAATAGGTTGTTCAGATGATGATTCGTCAAGAATTGAAACTGAAACCGGAGAAATTTCTCAAATAAGCAACAAAGAAATTACATTATTCTACGGAAATGGCTTAACGGGAAAATATGTCACTTTACTTAATTCATCTCTTAATTTCAACCGTTTGTCAGGTACAGACGGCGTAGTCCCGATGGGAACTGATTCTTATGAAGCTCCTGACTTGTCAAATGCAACTCAATTAACAGGTTCTTCCTGGTATAATTTGAATAGTAATACAACGTATTACATTGCAGAAGGCACTACTTTTACCGGAGGAATCAACATGAACGGTTCAAATATAAAATTGTACATTTTAGGAACACTTGGCGGAGCAAATTGGCTTGATGTAAAAAATAATGCCAAAGTTGTAATTGCTCCAACAGGAAAAATATCCACAGTAGGGGTTGTAGTTCAAAATAGTACAGTTGATAATTACGGTGATATTCTTTCACTTGATTTCAATTTGAACAATAACGGTACTTTAAATAATTATGGAACAATTGCTGATTTTCAAATGAATAGCAATTCTTATTTGAATAATTACGGAACTGCTTCTTCTTCTAAAGCCGGTATAAACGGAGATATTGCTAATTATAGCAATTTGACTTTTACAAAAGAAGTTGCTTTAAATTCTCAAGGTTCTATTGAAAATTATTGTCAACTTGTTTTCAAAGAGCACATTAATATTAATAATGATATAATTAATAATGGTTATTTGAATTTTCAAGAAGGTTTCCGAATCAATTCTCAAGGAGATTTGACTCTAAACGGAGGTTCTTTAACTGATGTAACCAATGGCGTTATCAACCTTAATAAAGCAGTTAAAAATACCGAATCAGCTTATGCTCGTTTTGATATTATCAACGCAACAATTGGTTATTTTAATGTGAGCCCTGCATTTATAGGAAAAATTGACATCAATACAAGTTTAACTTTACCCGTAAACAGTATAGGAAATCATGTTACACTAAACGGAGATATTTCTATTGTTCCTAACGAATGTATGCCCCAAAGAGGTTCAGCTGCTTGTAACGATGATTTATTGAGTTTTACTTTGGTTGCATCTGTACAAAGTCCGGAAATGGATGGAGCTACTTTGAGTGCTACCGATGTAAAAGTAAATAACGGACAAGCTTACGTTTCTTATCATACAAACGATGAATTCTACGGAGATGCTCCAAATGGTTCTTTACGAATTTTCAACGTACAAAGTCAATCGAATCCATTATTACTTGCACAAGCTAATTTTAATAATGCAGAATTCAATGGTATTAATGTAGATGGAAATACAATGTATGCCGTAGGTGGAAACAAAGCCGGAGCTCGATTGGTAACTTCTCCACTTACAAACGGATTATTTGACACATCTGATTTGTCTGTCTTTGAAACTTACAAATTACCAAGTATTGCTGCTAAAAATTCTTTTATGTACAACAATTTGTTGTGGTTAGTAAGCGGCGGTTCAAACGGTGGGTTCTTCAAATTAAATCCAGCAGATAATTACTCAATTTCCGAACAATTATATGCAGATGGAGCTAGAGCGAAATATGTAGCTCAGAATGGTTCTCATCAAGCTTTCTTTGCTGTAGGAACAAATGGTGCTTACTTACGTATTGCTAATATTGATGGTTCAAATGCGGCAGAATACACCTATCCTACTTTAATTCAAAATATAGCAAATGGTAAAAATGTAATCGTTTTGGATAATGAATATGTATATGTAGCTTTAAGTGATAAAGGAGTAGCTAAGATAAGAATCAGCAATGGTGAATTAGTGAATCATTTTGAACCAAATGAATACAGACTTACTGAAACCGGTCCTAAAGTGTTCAAAGAAAATGGTTATACAAATGGTGTTGCCATCAATGATTGCTATTTATATTTAGCAAACGGAGCGGATGGAGTTATTGTCTTAAACAAAAACTCTTTCCAAGTAGTCGGTTCATTCACTTTAACTGAATCTGCCAACTATATTTATGCAAAAGATGATTTATTATTTGTAGCAACAGGAAGAAGCGGTTTGAATATAATTAAAGTAGATTAATTTGTAATTCCACTTTGATAAAATTATAAATCAAAATTAAAAAGGACAGTCAAAAAACTGTCCTTTTTTTATGTCTTAGAATCCGTTTAAAATTTATCTAATAATTGTTTATCCTATACAAATTTAAATAAGCTCTGAGTTTGCTATTATTTCTTATAAATCGCGACGTTTTAGCAACCAATAGGATAAAGAAATAAATAGAGCTGAATAAATTAGACTGGTTACTACAAAACTCCAATCCACCGGAGTATATTCAAAAACAGAACCACCTAAAATAAAACTTTCAAATTTCATCTTGGGAAAATCAATCAATTTTGAAGAAGCATTTAAAGGTAAATAATTACTGATGTAAAATTCATACGGGTCAATATTTTTCAAACCATCACCCAAAATTACCTTTTTCAAAATGATTTCCGCAGTGGAAATTAAACCTTCCAACATCCAAAGAACAAACAAACCAAGAAAAGCAAAAGCTGTTTTTCTAAGTAAAACGGAAAGAAATAAACAAATGGAAAAGAATAAATTTAATTTAAAGAAGTAAGCCGCTACAAATTCAATCCCTTTAAACATATCTTCTTTACTTTCAGAAAAGTATAAACCCAATGCCATACAAATTCCAAATACAAAAAAACTTGACAATAAAGCAAAACTTAAACTTGTCAAAAGCTTGGAACCAATGAATTCCTTTTTACTTAAACCATCAATCAGATTTTGTTTTAAGGTTCCGTTGGAATATTCATTCGTAACATTGGTAATGAGAATAACCGCAATAAAAATTTTTCCGATAGCAACCAGATAAGTTACATTCTGCCAAATTTCAGGAAAATTAAACATACCTAATTTTGCTATATCCAGCTTAACACCTCCTATTTCAGGGCGAATAACAGCTAATATTAGCCCAAAAACCACTAACATTCCAAAGTAAATGAAAGTAAAAATCCGGGTAGCTTTATAATAAAAAATCTTATTCCATTCTATTTTTAATAATCGTAGCATCGCTTTTAATTTTGTGTGATTTGTAAAAATTGTTGTTCCAAACTTTCTTTTCGTTTAACTAAATGATTCAGAATAATTCCTTTTTCAAATAGCAAACTGTTTAATTTTTCAGCTTTTACATCCTGACTCAAAGTAGCTTTTATATGTTTTCCTTCCTTTTTTATATCGCTAAAAAAATCTAAATCTTGCAAAACTGAAATCAAATTATCATTTTCAGCATTTAGTTCAAAATAACCATAACTGACAATCATTTCATCCACTTTTCCCGAATAAAGAGTTTTTCCTTTTTGTAAAATCACCACATGTGAACACACTTTTTCTACTTCATCCAAAAGATGGCTGGCAAGAATAATGGTTGTCCCGTTTGCTGCAATTTCTTGAATAATTTCCCGAATCTGAATAATTCCCTGTGGGTCTAAACCATTAGTGGGTTCATCCAAGATCAAAACATACGGATCGTTTAACATTGCTGATGCTATAGCTAAACGTTGTTTCATTCCCAATGAAAAAGTTTGGAATTTATCTTTTTTCCGTTCTAATAAACCAACTAATTTTAATTTTTCATCAATTTTTGAGTAAGAAACTTCTTTAATTTGAGCAATGATTTCCAGATTTTTCTCAGCACTCAAATACGGATAAAAATTTGGTCGTTCAATGATGGCTCCTACTTTTTTCAGCACATCAACCGAATGTTCCTTTTCAAACCATTTCCATTTACCTAAAGTAGGATTAACAACATTTAGAATCATACCTAAAGTAGTTGATTT
>JAQVDG010000480.1 GCA_028698395.1 Weeksellaceae bacterium | reverse complement strand
TATCACTTATCACTTTTTTTATGAATTCATGTAACTGCTATCTACTTCGTCCAGTCTCAAGCTAATTAATTGACTTGCGGAATCCTTTCCCATGGTAACACCATAGATAACATCTGCTGCAGCAACAGTGTTGCGATTATGCGTAATCAAAATAAATTGTGTTTCATTTGATAGTTCTTGCAAAAGTTCAATAAACCGTCCTACATTCGATTCATCCAGCATTGCATCAACTTCGTCAAGTACACATACAGGTGTAGGTGACACCTTTAGAAGTGCAAAAATTAAAGCAACAGCGGTTAAACTACGTTCCCCACCAGATAACAAAACCAAACCTTGTTCGCGCTTGCCGGGCAATTTTGCTTCAATTTCAATGCCACCTTCAATCGGCGATTCTTCATCAACCAAAGTCAGTCGTGCGCTACCACCATTGAATAAACGTGTAAACATTTTGGAAAATTGCACATTTACCGCATTATAAGTTTCCAAAAAGGCTTCTTTCATCACCTCATCAAGTTCCCTAACCATTGCGTGAATATCTTTTATAGCTAAATTCAAATCTTCAATTTGTGTGGTCAAGTCAGAGTAACGCGTTTTCACTTCCAAATATTCCGATTCAGCATCAATATTCACAGAACCAATTCGTCTCATTTGCGCTTTCTGTTGACGTATCAGTTCTTCTAACCCTTCACTTGGTTTAACTGTTTCTGGCAAAGATTCAATAACTAAATCCGGGAAAGGTAATGGCGTGATATCTTGTGTGTCATGGCGCATATCCATTTCGATTAAACCAAAATCATCTTCAATCCGTGACTTGAGAGTTGCTAATTTTTCTTCCTGGCGAACAAGTTCCAGCTGTAGCTGAGTAATCTGACGTTCTTTGAATGTAACTGTTTTTTGTTTTTCTAAATCTTGTTCTGTTAAATCTTCGTAGTGTCCTTCCAATTTTTGAAGATTTATTTGTCTTTCCTCGAGTTCTTCCTTTTGTAAAGTTTCATATTCATTTTTCAGGTTTTCTAATTCATCCCGATAAGTTTGTATTTCTACATTTAGACCTTCAAGCAGTTTTTCATTATCAATTTTGCGTTTTTTAATCGTATCTAAGCGTTGCAGGTCATCTTTCAATCGCTTATTTAAATTTTCCACATTATTTTGGCTATGCAACAAAGATTGATTTCGAATTTGATTTTCAGTTTCGAGAAAAACAAATTTCTTTTCAAGCTCTAAAAGATTTGTTTTGCCTTCCTTTTGTCGCAATGCATTCACTTTTGTGTTGAGTGTATCTAATAGTTCTTTGTTTGATATTGTTTGTTTTTCCAAATCATTTATCGCTAATTTTGTGCGCTCAATAGCCTTATTTATATCTTCTCGTCTATTATTGAACCAGGCTTTCTGTTGTTCAAACTTTGATACTTTCAAACTCTGCTCATTTATTAAAGCTTTTACTTCCTGTAAGGCTTTTATCTTTTCAGATTTGATTCTTTCTAATTCTGCGATATCGTTCTCTTTGGCCTTAATGTTTTCCAGTAATCCTTCTTCTATTGATTTACATGCACTAATTGACTTTTCAAGTTCATCAATTTCTTTTTCGTAAGCTTTTTTGAACCGTTGATAGCTAACTTTACTTGAGCTTTGATTTTTACCGAGCATTACCAAGCCATTTTTCATAATGACTTCACCATTTAAGGTCACGATATTAACGCCATCTAATTTTTTATGTATGTTAAAAGCTATTTTTAAATCTTGTACAATCAAGAAATTGCCAAGCAATGCATAGATTACATCTTTATATTCGCTTCCATTATGTATGGTTTCTGGTGCCCAACCGACAATTCCATCTTCGTTAAATGTTTTAAATACTTCTACCGTCTCAATAGTAGATTTTCCGATCAGAGCGACTCTCTCATTTATCGATTCGACTATTTTCTGTAAGTTTTCAGGATTGATAGTGTCATTTTCCAACACCAACACGTCAATTGCATCACCCAATGCAGCAGTTATTGCTTTTTCATATTTTTCATCAACATTTAACTTGCTAACCAAATCATCAAACTTGGTATTAATTTCATTGGTCCGGCTTTTTTGTAACAATCTTTTCGCGCCATCAGAAAATCCAGCTAAACTTTCTTGCGATTGATTGAGTAAGCTAAGTTGATTTTTTGCTTTATTTAGTTCAAGCTCATATTGATGCATCCTCTTAATATTTGCTTGTAAATCTTGCTGCAAACTTGTCATTTCCTTTTCAATCAATTGATATTGTTCTTCTGATTGATTTACATCCAATTCTTTTTTAATCAATATGTCATTGAGTGATTCTTGTTCATTTTTAAGCGTTGCTAATGTTCCATTCAATTCTTGAATCATCTTTTCGGTTTGGCTTAGCTCCGCTTGGTTAGTAAGTACTCTCTCGTTCAATTCACTCTGATGAGAACTCAACTGAATGCCTTTTTTCTCCTGATCCAGCAATTGGCTTTGAAGCTGATTCCGTTCTGATGCAATTCTAT
>JAQVDG010000039.1 GCA_028698395.1 Weeksellaceae bacterium | reverse complement strand
TTTCGGCTTCCAAAAACCGAAAATCATCTCCCAAATTTTCTACGATGAATTTTCGCAATTCCCGTTGGTCTTCCACAACTAAAATCAAGGTTTTTTCTTCCTCTTTTTCATTTTGTGAATTTTCTTCCGGATTTTCCGAAGAAAGAATAAGTTCCGGTGAATTTTCTCGGGAATTTGCTGTAATTTTTCCTTCTGCTAAACTAACGGTAAATGTACAGCCGCCTTCCGGATTATTTTCAACTGCCACATCGCCTCCATGAAGTTGTGCCAATTCTTTTACAATTGCCAAACCAATTCCTGAACCTTCATAAATCGGTTTTTCTTCGCTTTGAATCTGATAAAAACGATTGAAAATGGTAGATAAATCTTTTTCCGGAATTCCCAAACCTTCATCTTTTACCGAAATATATAGTTTATCTAACACAAAATCGAGGGTACAGCACACTTTTTTTCCTTCCGGTGTAAACTTCAGTGCATTTCCGATTAAATTATTGATAATACTTGCCAAAGCTTCAGATGAATAAGCAAAATTTGGGGATTGAAGTTTGTTTTGAGCAGCATCGGTAATCTGCATAAACAGATTGATTTTGCGTTGTTCTGCCAAAGAATGAAAAGCTTGTGCGTAATTTTGAGCTTCATTCAGCAAATTTCCTTTTTTATAATACAATTTGTACGCTCCCGTTTCGATTTTGGTCAAATCCAAAAGTTGATTAATTAGTTGTAGTAAGCGTTTTCCACTGTATTCCATTTCTTGGAAGCGTTGTATGTTTTTAGAATTTTCTTCTTTTTTCAAGATTTCCAAATGACCGTTGATGAGCGTGAGTGGCGTTCTGAATTCATGTGAAATATTAGACAAAAACCGGGCTTTAAATTCTTCGGTTTCTTTTGCCAATTCTGCTTCACGCCGTTTTATTTCTAAATTTTGTTTTTCTGCCAACAATTTTTTGTTTCGTAAACGAAAAATATAAATTACAACTATAGCCACTAAAATTAATCCGCCCAAAATGGAATATACAGTATTGGCTACTATGGTTTTTTGACGAATTTCTTCGTTCTTTTTAATTTCATTTTCGGTTTCTTTTTTCTCAAATTCATATTGCATGGCTACTTTGGTAGCATTGTCTGCTTTTAAACTATCCGCATAAATTTTATACAATTTATAATTTTCTAAAGCCGCCGGATAATTTCCCATGTTTTCATTGATTTCCGACAATAATTCATAATCCCGAAAAAGTGGATTTTTTTCCTTCGTTTCTAAATGATATTCAATGGATTTTTCAATGTACTCTTTGGCTAAATCATATTTTTTTTGTTTGCTATAAATAAATGCTTTCCATCTTATATTGGCATATTCTGTCTTGATTTGTTTATTTTCAATAGAAAGCTGATGGCTAATGTTAAGGTGTTCTAATGCTTCATCAAAATTTCCCTGAAGAGCTTTTGTCTGACCTATAAAATTATGAATCAAGCACAACCAGAACAAATCATCATCTTCTTCAGCCATTTTTTGGACTTTGTTGTAATACTGCAATGCTTCATCCAATCGATTTCGAGAAAAAAAATACCCGCCAATACTGTTGTTTATATTTTTTATGTCTGCTCTTCTTTCTAATTGCTTACTTATTTGAAGTGCCTTTTCATAGTATTCCAAGGTTTTTTTAAACTCATCTGTTTTGGAATATATGTTTCCTATTAATATATAAGCCCAAGAAACTCCTTCCAAATTATTGGATTTGGTATAATACTCTAATGCAATGTAATAATATTTCAAAGCATTTGAGTCTTGGCCCAATACTCTATATTGTTCACCAAGATTGGCTGCTGTATAAGCAATTCTCCAGTCATCATCTCCTTCTTTGCTGAAAATCAAATACGCTTCTTCGTAATAGGCAATGGATTTGATATAATTCCTTTGAGAATTATAATTTTCAGCAACATTGCTACACGAAACTCCTATCTTTTTTTTATTTTTTGTTTTCCGATATACTTCTAAGGCTTTCAAATGAGAATAAAGAGATTTATCTAAATCGTTTTGCATTTCATAAATGTATCCGATATTAGTAAAAACCTCTCCTTCCACTTCCAAATCACCTGCTTTTCTTGCCAATACCAGAGTTTCTTTAAAATACTCCAAAGCAGCTTGTAAATCCCTCTTCTCTCTTTCCAAAATTCCTAATTTCAACAAAGTTCTGGCTCTCCCCACATTGTAATTTATTGATTTTGCTAATTCATCCGTTTGTAAAGCATAGGCATACGATTTATCTAAATCTCCTTTTTGATGTTCTAACTCACTGATGAGGTGCAATATATCTACTTGTTTAAATTTATTGTTTGTTGTTTGAAAAATTAAGGTAAGCGAATCTATTTTTTTTTGAATTGGGTCATTAGACCCCAATACAATCACAGAAAAACAGAAAAACGAGAATAAGAAAATAAAATATTTCTTCATGAATGGGTTAAAGCTTTTAACAAATGTAACATTCCAAACACTTAAAACAAAGACTTCAAATAAATTAAACTTATTTTTTTTTATCTTTTCATAATTTACTCCTTGATTTTAATCACACAAAAAATAATACTTACCTTTACCCACTATGAATCCAGACGACAAAAGACTTTTTTTATTAGATGCTTATGCTCTGATTTTCAGAGGATACTATGCTTTTATAAAAAATCCGAGAATCAATTCCAAAGGAATGAATACTTCCGCCATCATGGGATTTACCAATTCCTTACTCGATATCATCAAGCGTGAAAAACCTACGCATATTGCAGTTGTTTTTGATGTTGGTCAAGCCACAGTAAGAACCGAGCATTTTCCGGAATACAAAGCCAATCGCGAAGAAACGCCCGAAGCTATTCGGTTTGCAGTTCCTTATATTCAGGAGATCATCCGGGCTTTGTGCATTCCCGTTTTGTATGCACAAGGTTACGAAGCCGATGATGTCATCGGGACTTTGGCGAAAAAAGCAGAAAAAAACGGTTATACTACCTATATGGTAACGCCCGATAAAGATTTTGCACAATTGGTTTCTCCGAATATCAAAATGTATCGTCCGCCTGCTTTTGGAAAAGGAATTGAAATTTGGGGCGTAAAAGAAGTCAAAGAAAAATTTGAAATTGACAATCCGCTTCAAGTCATTGATTTTTTGGGAATGATGGGAGATAGCGTGGATAATATCCCCGGATTACCAGGTGTAGGCGAAAAAACGGCTAAGAAATTTCTGAAAGAATACGGCTCTTTGGAAAATCTTTTAGCAAACACACACGAACTAAAAGGAAAAATGAAAGAAAACATCGAAGCCAATAAAGAATTGGGATTATTATCCAAACAATTGGCTACGATTTTCATTGATGCTCCGGTTGAATTCAATGAAAAAGAACTGGAAATGTGCGAACCCGATATTGAAAAAATCAGAGAAATTTTTAATGAACTTGAATTCAGACAAATGCTTGAAAATTTCTATCGAACTTTCAATTTAGAAAATCAAATAGTTGAAAAGGTAAAATCCGTTGCCGGAACTGCCATTCAAACTTCTCTTTTTGGCGATGACAACAATGAAACCATAGAAGTCAATGCTATTCATCAAAGTTTAGAAAATTATGACCATTTGTATCAATTAGTTGAAGGTGAAATCGGTCGGAAATTATTCATTAAAAAATTATTAGAGCAAAAAGAAGTTTGTTTTGATACCGAAACAACTAATTTAGACCCGATGGATGCTGATTTAGTTGGAATTGCATTCAGTTACGAAGCCGGAAAAGGTTATTATCTGCCGTTTCCTTCTGTTTTTGAAGAAGCTAAAAATTTAATTGAAGAATTAAAACCTTTTTTTGAGTCTGAAACTATTTTAAAAATTGGACATAACTTAAAATACGATTACAAAGTTCTTCATAAATACGGGATTCAACCCAAAGGAAAATCCTTTGATACTATGATTGCACATTATTTATTAAATCCCGATATGCGTCATGGAATGGATATTTTGGCTGAAACTTATTTAAATTACAAACCTCTTCCAATCGAAGAATTAATCGGAAAAAAAGGAAAAAATCAAAAAACTTTTAACCAAGTTGACCTGGAGTTACAAAAAGAATATGCAGTCGAAGACGCTGATGTAACGCTTCAATTGAAACAACTTTTTGCACTACAACTCAATGAAACCAAAACACTGCAATTATTTGAAGAAATTGAAATGCCTTTAATGGAGGTTTTAGTTAAAATGGAATTAGAGGGAATCCGTTTGGACATTGAGATTCTAAGCGAGCAATCCAAAAATATTACAGCTGAAATTGAAAATTTAGAAGAGAAAATTTACAAAGATGCCGGCGAAGAATTCAATTTAAATTCACCGAAACAATTGGGTGATATTTTATTTGAAAAATTACAATTAGACAGTAAAGCCAAAAAAACTAAAACCGGACAATACGCAACCGGAGAAGAAATTTTAGTAAAACTGAAAGATAAGCATCCGATTATCAATGATATACTCGATTATCGTCAATTGCAAAAATTAAAATCAACTTATGTGGATGCTCTGCCAAAAGAAGTAAGAAAAGATACTCAACGAGTACACACTACTTTCATTCAAACCACAGCTGCCACCGGGCGTTTAGCTTCTATTAATCCAAATTTGCAAAATATTCCGATTCGTTCGGAACAAGGTCGGGAAATCCGAAAAGCTTTTGTTGCAAACGATGAAAATCATGTGTTGGTTTCTGCCGATTATTCTCAAATTGAATTGAGAATTATTGCAGAATTGAGTCAAGATCCAATGATGTTAGAAGCTTTTCAAAAAGGAGAAGATATTCATAAATCCACAGCAGCAAAAGTATTTAAAGTAGATTTGGAAGAAGTGAGTCGGGAGCAAAGAAATCATGCTAAGACTGTGAATTTTGGAATTATTTACGGTGTTTCTTCTTTTGGATTAGCAGAACAAACCGGACTTTCTCGTTCAGAATCTAAACAATTAATCGATGCGTATTACGAAACTTATCCGGTTTTAAAAGAATATATTGACAAACAGATTTATTTGGCTCGTGAACAAGGTTTTGTAGAAACTATTTTCGGGCGAAGAAGGTATCTAAAAGATATAAATTCCCGAAATGCAATTGTGCGCGGTCATGCAGAACGAAATGCTGTGAATGCACCAATTCAGGGAAGTGCTGCCGATATTATTAAAATTGCGATGATTCGTTTGCAAAAAGAATTACAACAAAACTTCAAAACCAAAATGTTACTGCAAATTCATGATGAATTGATTTTTGATGTGCCAAAAAATGAATTGGAAACAATCAAAACATTAATCAAATCAACGATGGAATCAGCGACGAAACTAAGTATTCCTTTGGTTGTTGAAGTCGGTATGGGAGCGAATTGGTTAGAAGCACATTAATTTCTATTCCGTTTCTTCTTCAGGCAAAACGTGCGTCAAAGTTAATTCCACTCTTTCCACAGAATTTCGGTACATTTTAATGATTTTTACCTGATAGTCTTTTAAATCCAGAATATCTCCAGCTTTTAAATCTTGATCAGAAAAAGTTTCAGCCAACATTCCGGAAAGTGTGTCATAATGGTCACTTTCTTCAAAGCGATAAGGCAAAAGACGGTTAATATCCGATAAACTACTGTGCGCATTAACCGAATAAATTCCTTCGCCAAAACTAATTACAATCGGGTCTTCATTGTCGTATTCATCCTGAATTTCACCTACTAATTCTTCCAAAATATCTTCCATACTCACGATTCCGGTTAATTCACCAATTTCATTGGTTACTACTGCCATTTGAATACGTTTTTTCTGAAATTGCTTCAATAAATTCTTGATTTTATAATTTTCGGAAATGAAAAGTGGTTTTCTTAAAATACTGATAAAATTAGTTTCATCCGGCTTTTCTAAAGTCAATTTCACCAAATCTTTGGTATATAAAATCCCTTTAATATTATCCAAATTCTCTTCATAAACCGGATAGCGCGAATAACCTTCGTTAATAGCATAATCAATTGCTTCTTTTACTGTGGTCCCCACTTCAACTGCCGAAACATTCTTTCGTAAGGTTTGAATATTACTCACTCTACGATCATCGAATTCAAAAACATTTTGAATTAAATCCCGTTCTGTTTCTTCAATTGCTCCTCCTTCCTGAGATTCGGTAATAAGCATTTTTAATTCTTCTTCAGAGTGAATTTCCGAACCATGAACCGGTTTTATTCCGATTAATTTCAGGAAAAAATTAGCAAAACCATTCATCAACCAAATAACCGGTTTGAAAATCATATAAAATACCCGCAACGGCCAAGCTACGGCAAAAGTCGCATTAGACGGATAACGTATTGCCAAAGATTTTGGTGCTAATTCCCCAAAAACTATATGCAAAATCGTAATCACACCAAATGCACCCCAGAGAGCTATACTCCCCGCTGTTGCTTCCCATCCCGGACCGGTTAAATTAAAAACAGCAAGAATTTTTACTATAATTGGTGAAATTGCTCCTTCTCCAACCCAACCTAATCCAAGTGAAGCCAAAGTAATACCCAGTTGAGTAGCTGCCAAATAAGCATCTAAATTACTAACAATGGTTTTTGCCGTTTTGGTTAAATTAGGATTTAAATCTGTGCGGATTTCAATCTGTGACATCCGGATTTTAACAATAGCAAATTCCGATGCTACAAAAAAAGCATTTAATAAAACCAATGCGACAGTAAGAAGTAATTTCCAAACAGAAATATCAGAAATCAAAGTACTTGCCTCAGTTGCAAGTACAAAACAAAGTAAGGGGTCTATGTCCATTTATAAACATTTATCCGGTAGATTCTGTTTTTAATTGTTTGTGAATCTGCAAGTTAAACTTACTTTCAATTCAATGAAAATCATATTTCAAATAAATTGGAAACCTTAAAGCAAAATTAGACTTTTTTATTGAAAAACAAAACGATATATTATTTTTCTCGTTTTTATAAATAGTTGAAAAAGTATGCAACAAAAAATCAAACTCTCATGAAAAAACTTTTATTGCAAATTGTTTCAAACTTTCCAATGTTTTTTCCGGCTCTTCCAAATAAGCCATGTGACCACATTCCAATTCCAAAACTGAAATATTTTCCCGATTTGGAATTTCTTTTTTAAAATTCTCAGCCGGAACTGTTCGGTCGTACTTTCCTAAGATAATTTTAATTTCTCCAGAAAAATCATGTAATATAAAAGTTCTATCCGGTCGGATTCGCATTCCTCTTAAAGCTGATTTCACACCTTTTAAAGAAGTTTCCAATGCCATTTTTTTTGCAAATTCCCGTTCTGTTTTTAATTCCTCCAATTTATGCTCATTAAACAACAAAGGAATACTCATTTTAACCAAAGTTTCCTGATTTTTATCTGCCATTTCAATCGCTCTTAAACGCAATTCTTTTTTCTCTTCCGAATCTGCAAGTGAAGAAGAGTTCATCAAAACCAATGCTTTTACTTTTTCCGGGAAAAGTTCTGTCAAAGCCAAGCTCACATAACCTCCCATTGAATGTCCAACCACTAAGGTCTTTGTGATTTTCAGAAAATCCAATACTTCTTTGATTTCTCTTGCAACTAATTCCATTGAGTGAATTTCATTTAAAACTGCCGAATCCCCATGCCCGGGCAAATCCATTCGAATTACCTGAAAATCTTTGGAGAGTTGCTTTGCATAATCTTCCCACATTTGCATATTTTCTAAATAACCATGGATTAAAACCACAGGATTTCCTTTTCCTTCTACTTTAAAATTTAACATTCTCTAAAATTACAGGATTTTTTATAATTTTACTCAAAAAATTTTCATGCGTTTTAATCTGATTTTGGGAATTGCACTTTTAGGCATTATTTCTTGTGAAATGAAACCTAATGTTCCAATTGCACTTCCTCAAGATTTTAACAAAAAGGAATATGTCGCCGAACTAAAAAAAGAAAAAATAAAATCTTCCCAACCTGAGGTTTCACAAGAAAAAGTGAGAATTCAGCCGGAAATTCAATCAGAAACAAAAAGAATTCCAGAAAAAACAGATTCTGTTCTATTGAAGATTGTATATGGAAAGGCAAAATCCGACTCTGTTCTTTTGGCACATCAAAAAACCGTATTTAGATTTGATACTGATACTGCACGTAAATTAAATTTAAAAATCTCTTCTATCGATTCATCTGATTTTGCACAAATTAAAATCATTAATCCGGAAGGAAAAGAAATGAAATTTCAGGAATTAAAAATCGAATATCCAATTGAAACCCGGGGAATTCATAATGTAGAAATCATGAAAAATCTAAAAAACAATTCTGAAAAGTTGACTAAATATATATTTGAAGTACAATTAATTTGGTAAATAAATTCTTTTTGGTGAATTTGTAACAAAATAAAAAAATGATGTACAAATAATAAAGTATTAACAAAATAGAAATATGAGAAAGATTGGAATTATGTTCGCAATGATGGGAATCTTAGGGGCAAAATCCTATGCCCAAAAAATCGAATTTGAAGAATACGATTTGCCGAACGGATTACATGTGGTTTTACATCAAGACCACTCAGCTCCGGTGGTTGTAACTTCGGTTATGTACCATGTAGGAGCCAAAGATGAGCAACCGGATAGAACCGGATTTGCCCACTTTTTTGAACACTTACTTTTTGAAGGAACTGAAAATATCGGTCGTGGAGAATGGTTTAAAATTGTTTCATCCAATGGAGGTAGAAATAATGCCAACACCACAGATGACCGTACTTACTATTATGAAGTCTTCCCTTCAAACAGCTTAAAATTAGGCTTATGGATGGAATCAGAGCGTTTAATGCACCCGGTTATCAACCAAATTGGAGTGGATACTCAAAATGAAGTCGTAAAAGAAGAAAAACGATTAAGAGTTGATAATCAACCTTATGGAAACATTCTGAAAGCAGTGAAAGAAAATATGTTTAAAAACCATCCGTATCGTTGGACAACTATTGGAGAAATGGAACATTTAGATGCTGCCAAATTGGATGAGTTTTTAGCTTTTTTTGATAAGTTTTACATTCCAAATAATGCTGTTTTGGTCGTAGCAGGTGATTTTGACAAAGCAGAAGCTAAAAAATGGATTGCTGACTACTTCGGACCGATTAAAAAGGGAACGGTTACACCGAAAAAACAATACGAAGAAGCTCCAATTACCAAAGAAATCAGAGCAAGTTGGGAAGATCCGAACGTTCAAATACCAATGGTTATTTCTGCTTATCGGACTCCATCGATGAAAACAAGAGACGCTCGTGTTTTGGATATGATTTCTATGATTTTAAGCGATGGGAAAAGCTCTCGTTTATACAAAAAATTAGTTGACGACGAGAAAAAGGCTTTACAAGTTTCCTCTTTCAATTACAGTCAAGAGGATTACGGCACCTATTTCATTTTTGCTCTTCCATTGGGAGATACTTCTTTGGATGATTTAGTTAATGATTTTTCAACTGAAATAAATAAATTACAAACTGAATTAATTTCTGAAAGAGAATACCAAAAACTATTGAATAAATTGGAAAATCAATTCGTAAATTCCAATTCAAATTTAGAAGGTGTAGCACACAGTTTAGCTGAATACTACATGTTATATGGCGACATCAACTTGATTAATACGGAAATGGACATTTACCGTTCCATTACACGAGAAGAAATCAGAGATGTAGCAAAAAAATATTTGAACGACAACCAACGCTTAGTGTTGGAATACGGTCCTGAAAAAAAATAATCGTTTAAAATCAAAACAATTAGAATGAAAAATTTAATTTATATAATAATTATGGTGTTTTTAGCTTCCGGAGTACATGCCCAAATCGACAGATCACAGCCTAAACCTGGACCTTCACCAAAAGTAAATATTGGTAAACCACAAACTTTTGAACTTAAAAACGGATTAAAAGTTATGGTGGTAGAAAACCACAAATTACCACGAGTTTCCATCACACTGAGCTTGGATAATCCACCGTTTACGGAAGGAAATAAAAAAGGAATAGACGCTATTACCGGGGGTCTTATTGGAAATGGAACTTCCAAAATATCCAAAGAAAAATTCCAAGAAGAAATCGACTTTATGGGGTCTTCTATTTATTTCAATTCATCCGGTGCTTCTGCCAATACTTTGTCACAATACTTCGGAAGAACTTTGGAATTAATGGCACAAGGTGCTACTGATCCTTTATTTACACAAAGTGATTTTGAGGCGGAAATTTCCCGTTCAATTGATGGATTAAAAGCCGGAGAAAAAAGTGTTTCTGAAAATGCTCAAAGAGTTGAAAATGTCTTGGTTTACGGTGGAAATCATCCATTTGGTGAGTTTGTAACAGAAGAAAAACTTAAAACCCTAACATTAAATGATGTTAAGAAACACTATAACGCCTATTTTGTTCCAAATAACGCTTATTTAATCATCGTAGGTGATGTGAAATTTTCTGAAGTGAAAAAATTAGTTGAACAAAACTTTAAAAAATGGAAAAAAGGAAATCTACCAAAAAGTACTTATTCCAATCCTGTAAATATCGCTAAAACCGAGATTAATTTCGTAGATATGCCTAATGCAGTTCAATCGGAA
>JAQVDG010000479.1 GCA_028698395.1 Weeksellaceae bacterium | reverse complement strand
TTCACAAAGAAATTGAAGATATAAATAAAGAATTTATGACTTGGGCAAATATGAAGAATGATGAAGAAAAAGCTAAGAAACAAAAACCACAGGATCATTTGAATGAAAGAGCCGAAGCTACAAACATAGATAGTCTTTCAGACGAAGCTTTACAAAAATTTATTTCTGAATCGGGAAGAAAATTTGAGCCAAAATCCGATGAATTTCTTCAGGAGCTCAAAGAAATGGACTTATTGGAATACAATGAAAATACTAAATCCTATTCACCCACAGGAAATGCGATTCTACTATTTGGGAAATCACCAAGAAACAAGTTTCCGCAAGCTGCAGTAAAAGCTAAAGTTCACTACGCTGATGGTAAAACTGGTGTAGAGACTTTTAATGATGCATTAGTGCTTATTCCCGATCAAATTGAGGAATGGCTCAAAAAAGTACTACCAGCCAGCATTGACAGATCTAAATTTAAAGCTCAGCAGGTACCATCTTTCCCGATTGAAGTCATCAGAGAAGCAGCAATTAATGCTTTAGCACACCGCAATTATGCTATAGACGGAGCAAAAATACAACTTGAAGTATTTCCTGATAAAATTTTGGTTAAAAGTCCGGGGGAACCTGTACCGCCAATAACCATTGAAGCATTGAATAATTTTTCAGCGACATCATACAGTCGTAACAAGAAAATAGCCTTCATTTTTAATGAAATGGAATACATGGAAGAATCTGCTGTTGGAATGGATACGTTTAGGTTAATGCGTGAAAAATATAAACTACCATTGCCGATTTTTAAATATGATGGTATTAATACGGTCGTTAATTTTCCGAGAACAACCGAAGCAGTTAGAGGTATTATTGATAATAAGTCAATTGATTTATTGAACAAGGACGAACTATCAGTTTTTGATATTTTTCGAAATTATAAGCCTATTTCAAAAGTTGAATTTGCGAAACAAGCTGGTTTAACTAATAGAACAGCAGAACGATTATTAAAGAAATTAACAGATTTAAATCTTATCAGAAAACAAGGTGCAGGACCAAGTACAACCTATATTATCAATGAATAACTATTTCGCCAACTATTCGCCAAATTGGCGAGATATTTTAATTTAAATAGTGATTTTTGATTTATTTTCGCCATAATTTCGCCAAATTGGCGAGATACAAAATTAAGACAGTATCTCGTACTGTCTATGTTAGTAGCAATGACAATAGTAATAAAAAAATTGAAAATGAAAATAGAACAACTATTAGGAAATGAGAATTTATTAGAGCTAAAGAAAACTGCTTTTCTTTGTAGCCGAAAGATTCCGGCAAGCGTTGTATTAAAGTGCTACGATTGGGCTATTGCACAGCGAGAAGCAGGAAATTGCGTCATCAGCGGTTTTCATAGCAAAATAGAAAAAGACGTATTTCATTATTTATTAAAAGGAAATCAACCAATTATCATTGCTTTAGCCAGAGGACTAAAAGAAAGGATTGAACCTGAAATTATAAAACTATTGAAAGAAGAAAGAATTTTAATCAATTAGCCCTTTTAGCAATACAGTAAAACGAGTAACCGAACAAACAGCCGAAATAAGAAACAATATGATGATTGAGCTTGCCGACAACATTACAGTCGGATATGCAAGCAAAAGAGGGAAACTGGAAACACTATTAAAAACAACAGAAAAAAATAATTAGACTAGTATGAGCCATCGCAGCAGCCACACACATTGTCAGACCCCACAAGCCCAAGCTCAAACCAAAGCTTGCCAAAGAGTGTTTCTGCCCCAACTCAGTGAGAATTTCAAATTTTTTCTTCCCCTCTATAAAGAAAAAATTAAAACACTTCAACACACTGGCGACACAGACAGAAAAGAAAATGAAACGAATGACAATTTTAATATGAAAGTGCAATTTGAATCAGACACACGGACTGACAAGAACCGCTAGTGCATAACAAGCGATATATTTTATTGCCGATATAGTGGGTGTTTCAGCGTTTCTGCATCTAATAAACTTTCGTGTAACTTGACAGGACAGTACTTCGAAATCGACAACAAAACATACCGCCAAACCGTTATGGGCAAAAATGGCTCTACCCCTGAGAGTTTCGTGACATAATAATACATTAAAGCTATGGCTAATAAAGAACACCTTCAAATTGTAATGTTGGGGCAAAAAGCAATCTCACAATGGACAATTGACAATCCAACAAAACATTTGGACTTAAGTGGAGCAAATTTACGTCGAATCAATCTAGTTCAATGTGATTTGAATGACGCTAACTTAGAAGATGCAAATCTAGAATGGGCGGATTTAAGATGGTCTGATCTTAAAAGAGCAAATTTAGCAAGAGCCAATTTGACTCGAGCTGACTTTCACAAAACAGACCTTAGTTGTGCAAATCTCTCTGAGGCAAACCTCACTATGACAAATCTGGAGGATGCAAATTTAAGTGAGGCTATTCTTGAGAAATCAATTCTTAGTTTTACTAGGTTAATTAGTACCTGTTTATTTAATAC
>JAQVDG010000478.1 GCA_028698395.1 Weeksellaceae bacterium | reverse complement strand
CAATTTTGTAAAAATCGGAGTCTTTTCGAAAGCGTATATAGTCTTGGTCTTCAACTACCTCTTCGTTGTTTAATTTGATATACCTCCCCTCATGACTTGCTTTTGCTGAGTATTTTTTTGAATTGACTAGCCGGGACAATGCTGTAAGTCCATGGTCGGAAACTATAGCAACCTTTGTATTTAACGGTTGATTGAGAATATCTTTAAAGATGCTTTTCACAATATCAATTTCTTTATAAATAGTCTTAGGGTATTCATAAAGGTTATTGTGAATATATTTATCTAAAATTTCAACTTTTGTTGCACCTTCAAATTTATTAAATTCTGTGTTTGATGGTATCCCTGTTTTTGCCACCAAAAATCTAAGCACTTTAAATTGAGAATTGTCGATAAGATGCTTAATTAATGACATATACTCAATCCCAAGTCCATCTATCCAATAAATCTTATCCGGATTATCACTTGAAAGCAATTCTATTGATTTCTCAAAATCATTTGAATTATACCAATTAAAAAAAGAATTTTCGTTTGCATTTTTTTCTTGAATGAAATTTCTAATGTCATCAGTATATTTATCTTTGACTTTTGCTTGCTTATATGCTTGTATGTAATTATTTATCCACCCTTCTATCGTTATATCTTCCATATATGCAACAAAATCAGGATAGGTGCTTTTCAACTGATTTAGAGATAATTTCCCAAGTCTGAACCAACCAATAAATAATTCTTTTTCAAAATCAAATCTACCTGAACACAAGGCTATAGCTTTATCAATGTCTCTTTTTGTCATTTCTAAAGTCAATTCCTTTAAGTTTGTTAAATCTGCTTCGGGCAACTTATATCGCTCGTCTAAGGCATTCAGCAGTAATTTTCTATCTCTAATCATGTCAGCATCATTTGCATCTACAAATATCGAAATTGCAATTTCTCTATACAGCCTTAAGTGCGAATAGTCTAAGCAATCCGCTAAGATACTGTTTAAATAACTGTTGTCAGGCAGATACTTTAAGCAATAATGCTTGAGTAGCCAGCGTGAAAAGTTGTCATTATCAACAGAAATCCATTTATTTAATACATCCTTTACAGATAATCGATGAACGTTGAAATACTTTTCTACAAAACTTTTAAATGAGAAAGGAGTATTGTTGTCAAAAAATGGTAATAATTGAAGCCAAAAACACTCATCACAGTCCTTATAATCTATATCGATTTGAATATCTAAGTATTTTGTAATAAACTCATATGCAGTTTCAATTCGTTGAATATCAAAAATATTATCTGGCTGAGAATGTTTATAATATACATTTATCGGCAATGATGAACAAATAATTTTCTCAGTTGGTGCTTTTGTTTTCCAAAAAAGCAACCATTCATGCAGAGTTTCTAAACCTCTATATTTTTGAGGAAAGCTAAAATCTTGAGAATTATTGTTATTAGGTGTGAGATAAATGGTAACAGGTTGAGTTTCCTCTGTCTTGACAGACCAAACTGGAGCACTTTCTTCAATACGACCAAATGACGCCAAAAATTTACTAAATCTACTTTCTAATCCGATTAATGGTATGTAAATTCGTCGATTTAGCTCATTTGTAGGGTTTTCTAATAAAGCCATTTCATTAAAGAATGAAAGGAATCGCTCTTCTTCATAAAAACGAACAATTTCTGAAAATGGTGACACAATTGTAGGTTTGTTTATCCCTCCAATCGCGAACTTCAATTCATCCTGTGTAATCCAACCATCTCGATTATCTGGTAATAATAACGTTTCAAGTCCTAGAGTGTTAATTCCCAGTTTAGTTAGTTCAAGCGAAAGATTTTGAAATATATTGAAGTTGTCAAGCAAAATAAACCTTACCGCGTAGCGATTTGTTAAAATATTGTTTGAAAATCTATCTGTTTCTATTTCAGAAATCAAACTTCCAACATTACTAAAAACTTTTATTTTTTCTGATATTGCCATACTAGTCTAGGTTTTCATCAATCACATCAGCCGTTTCTGGGAACTTATCTAGAATTTGCACTAAAATCCATTTCAAGGCTGGTGTTGGTAGACTGGCTTGAGTTATTCTATTTCGCACTTTATTAATTTTTTCCTCGGGAACCGCCGCTATGTTAGGTTTTGGGGAGGCTGTAGGATAAGGCGGTGTATCTGTTACTAGAGATTTTGGCGGAGATGGAGTTTCAATCTTTTTAATATAAAAGTCCTTTGTTTTGGAAGCCACTTCTTCCTCTTTCCAGAACCCAATCTCGTTTTGTAAACGTTCTGAAAGATACTCAAACAATTCACTCCACCAATCTTCATTTATATTTATTGTCTCAAGTCTTTTAATATAATTTTTAAACCCAATTTCAAAGATATTAGGACTTAGCAATAATCGCTGAAAATCATGTTGATCCTCTTTTATTAATTTTAGTAATGATTTTATTTGCTCTGTTTGTGCATTTTCGCTATTAATGAGGGCAACCAGTTGATCAATTAGACTATTTACTTCTTCATTTGCTCCGTCTACGT
>JAQVDG010000477.1 GCA_028698395.1 Weeksellaceae bacterium | reverse complement strand
ATTTGGTCAAATTTACAAAAATCGTTGGATAATTAACTTCGTGATGTGTTTTATCTGTAAACTTTAATCAAAGAATAAAGTTTTTAATTAAAATTCGACAGGATTGATGAATTTTTCATTTAAATTTGGCTTTCTCAAAAGTAAAATTATGAACGAAAAGGAAAGGTTATTGGATTTTTTTGACTACAATTCGTATTGCAATGTAGAATTGATTAAGGTAATTGCACCCAAGGTTGATGAATTTCCCAAACGAGTAGAAGAGGTGATGAGTCATATATTGAATTCTCATATTTTTTGGAATAACAGATGTACGGGAAAGCCGGATAATGACCGATGGATAGTTCATTCTCCCGGAGATTTGTTGAAAATTAATGAAGAAAACCATGTTCTAACTCGTTCTGTTTTGACTGAAAGAGAATTGAGTGAAAAAATTTCGTTTACCAATTCAAAAGGAGGAATTTCAACCGTAACTTTGGGTGATATTTATTATCATTTATCCAATCATAGTACTTATCACAGAGGGCAATTGGCATTATTGTTTCGTCAATCGGGTGTAGCAGAACCTGTGCGAACGGATTATATTTTTTATAAAATCATGAATCAGTAGTGATTGTAAATTTTTAAAGCCTAAAATGAGTATTAAATCATTTTCTTATTGATTAAATGCATTATACGTCTATTGTCATTCTACTGCAGGTTGAAAACAGAGAGACCAGAAAAGAAGCTTTTACTTTTTTATAATTTTTCCTTCAAACGTTTTCCCACCTTGTGTTACGCCTTTTACTATATAAACTCCTTTTGCTAAACCGGAAAGATCTATGATTTTGGAAGTTTCTGACCGGGTTTTTACGGTTTTACCTGAAATGTCATAGATGGTTATATTTTTTACGGGTTCTGTAAAGTTAAGAATACCATTGGTTGGATTGGGGTAGATTTCTATATTTTCAAAAGCTATATCATCAACGGATATTTGGGCAGGATAAAGTTTTATTATCAAAAAATTAGTATAGCCCGGAGTTTCGGTTGAATCAGACTGCCCTGCTATGATATAACCCTCATCAGTAGTTTGTTGAATGGAAATTGCTGCATCATAGCTACTTTCCCCTAAGGATTTTTGCCATTCTATGTCCGGGGCTTGAGCCTATGTTTGTACCATAAAACCAAATAGTATTATGATACAGATTGCTAATTTTTGTGTTATTGTTTTCATGTTTATTATTGTTTTGAAAATTACGATTTCAATTGTTTTTTTCTATATCTCTCTGATTTTAATAAATGTAATAAATTTATTTTATTAAGTTTTTTTAATTTTGATAAGTATTAAAAACAGAGTAAACAATAACTGTTTCTTGAAAAAAATCATAGATAATCAAGAAAGAAAATTTTACTTATTCAAAAAATTATTTCTACAACTGCGAGAAAGTTGAATTTTAATGCCGCTTTTCATTTCAATGGTACCTCGTCCTTCTTTTTTAATCTCAAATAATCAGAATCATTTTTAATTTTTTTATGTTTAATTATTCGAGTATATTTTTTTTCCATTAATAAAAGTAGCTACAACTTTTGTTTTGGGAATATCTTTTTCGTCTGCTTTCATGATATCGGTATCCAATACGGTGAAATCGGCAAATTTTCCGTTTTCAAGACTTCCTTTTTCATTTTCTTCAAAATTTGAAAAAGCAGCCCAAATAGTCATTCCTCTTAAAGCATCTTCTCGGCTCAGAGCTTCGTTGGATTGAAATCCATTATCCGGCCAGAAGTGTAAATCTTTTCTGAAAACCGCAGAGAAAAAAGTATAAATCGGATTAACGTGCTCAATTGGAAAATCAGTTCCTAAAGGTAAAATACCTGATTTTTTCAAAAGCGAATGGTAGGTATATGCATTTTGGATTCGTTTTTTGCCTAAACGTTCTTCTGCCCAATACATATCGCTTGTGGCGTGTGTAGGCTGAACGGATGGAAGAATATTGGTTGAAAAATAATCAAAAGCTTCCGGTGAAATAATTTGAGCATGTTCCACTCGCCATCTTTGATTGGGTGAATTTTCCAATGTTTTTTTATAAACCCGCAAAACCGAAATTGTGGCAGAATCACCAATCGCATGACTGTTCATCTGAAAACCTGCCTGGAGAAACAATTGCGCATAATAATCCAAACTGTCGGCAGTGGTTATCATAGCACCAAAATGATTGTGTTGGTCGCTGTATTCTTCTCTTAAAGCGGCTCCTCTTGAGCCCAAAGCACCATCGGTATAAACTTTGAATGAACGAACGTTCAAAAAATCGGTTTTGTATATTCCTTTTTTCAGATAATAGTCTCTGTTTGAAGCTGTGTTGCTGACCATAGCGTAAATTCTGAGATGAAAGTCACCCGTTTTTTGTAAACTGTCGATTAATTCAATGATTTCCTTGTCCAAGCCGGCATCATCAATAGTGGTTAAACCGTAAGAAAGTGCTTTTTGTTCTGCATCTAAAAGAGCTTGAATAGTATTTTTCCGTGAAGTTTTTGGAATGAT
>JAQVDG010000476.1 GCA_028698395.1 Weeksellaceae bacterium | reverse complement strand
TTTTTAATCTAGCGAGAATATCACCAGCCTCTTTAAGTGCAAGCTTAGGATTATCCTCATACTGTTTATATTGCTTATATTGCTCGTCATTTCTGAGCCTGTAATTTGCCCATAATTTCAACTGAGTATACTTTATATGCTTAGAGTTTTTCTCAAGTGATTTTTCGCTGTATTCTTTTAACTTCGGATCAATTTTAGGATTAAAACTAATCAAATACCCATCCTCATTTTTTTCTGAAGCAATATCCATCTTTCTTCTATCCATTCTTGCGAGGCAAAGCCTCCATATTTTATCAGACTCTGTTTCTACTGATGGATCTGGTAATTTTTTATAGTAGTCATCCAATATTTCCCATAATACCTTTTGTCTATTTTTTGATTCTTCTTCATCTATACCTTCACCTCTAAATAATTGGTAGTTCAAGAACAAATTTTCTAAAGACCATTTTCTGTGTTTATCGTCGCAGGCCTGCATCCTTTCTGCTTCATAAAATTCATTTTTTGAGTTACCACCAAATGCTTTCAGCGATTGAAGCGTGCCTTTGTGCACTTGGTCTAAAACCAATCTACCTCTGTCGCAAAAGAAGAAATCTTTCGTTCTAAAGAGAATCGTGGCAACATTAAAAGTTTTTTCAGGATATGCCAAAACAATACTCGTCACAACAGCTGAAATAGAGGTGGATCTTGAATTTTTGAGAAGGTAAAGTAGCCAGCTTTCTAAAATATTTGAATCGGCAGTCTTCCCATTTTCAAGGAAGGATCTTTCTAACGCCATATGCATAGACTGCAAAACATGTGGTGCTGGTGCCGACAATCCTCTGTACATATTCCAAAGTCTCCCATTCCTGCTATCATACTGCTTTATCGTTTTCTCTTTTTCAATGAATATCTCAACTTCCTTAACTTCATATTTGGCGAATTCTGTTTTAGCAAAGTAATCTACTGATTTATTTGTGAAACTTAAAATAAAATCTATTGTTTCTTGAAGCGAATATTGGAGAAGCCAATAAATAGGGGTTTGATATGAACTGGATGGGTAATAATCTAAATATTCATCCTCCATGCCAAAGTGTTCTTCCATCCCCATTCCAGAACGGCTGTAATAAGGCTCTTCTTTTGGTGTAAATGACCAAAATAAATCAGCTATTTGTAATACATATTGAGGAAGGATCCTGGCGACAACCGCACCCTCAAATTTTGTTAAAATGATTTTAGATAAATCATAATATGGATCCCGGTGATTTTTCCATTTGTTTTTAATAATTTCTTTAAAGATTTCTTCTAACTCGCTTTTAATCTCAAGGGTGCTATAAAGGATTGTCTGCAAGATATTATTTTTCGTATCATCGTCAGAAATAAAAACACCCTCATCTTTTATATATTTTATGTATTTCAATGCAATTAAACCAGAATATTTTGTGGTTTCTCCCTCCTTAAACTTACCCGCCCAATCATGAATTATTGGCAAAATAAAATGGATGTTTTGGATACCTATTTCATCAAAATTTTCAAAAACAAATTTTATAAGGCATTCCCACCCTTGCCCTTTCGGCTTCGTCAAAACATACTCTAAAGAAGAAATGTTTAAATTTTTAATTCCCAGCTGTCCAAAAAAGTTATCGTCCACTTCCTTGCAGGCTATTCTCAATAGGAAAAATATTCTATGTAATAAACTTTCCTCATATTTATAGTCAGCAGTTAGAGATTGAACAACCTTAGATGAATTATTATATTTAATAACTTTTTGAGGTGTCTTCAACAATTCATTTTTAGAAAAATCAAAAAATGCACAGGAGAAATCCGAAAGCAGAACAGAAACCAATATCTCATCTTTCCAGAATGCTTCTACATTTTTATTCTTTATGGCTTGTTCAATAAAATCTTTTATCTCTTTGTTTTGTAGTAACAATTTTTCAGAAACCCACTTTCTGAATGATCGACGCAAAGGCAAGGAACTACCTATACTTTGGAAAAAATTTTTAACGCCAGTCTTTTTCCCAAATTCAATCTCAATATTTTTTTCTAATGCCCATTCCTCATAGATATCGTGCGTAATGAAATATCCATGCGGTGATTCATATCCCAAAATTCCATCTTTTCTTAATTCATCCAAAACACCTGATTCACACTCTGGGTTAATAAAAAATTGTCCGTCAGCCGCTCTCTGAAATGCAGTTTTCAAAAAACATTGTTCTCTCGCAGGTTTAGATTTGATAATTATCTTGCTCCACAGTTTGTCTTTGAATTCTGTATAGTTTATTTGTTCGCCTTCTTTATAAAATTTTAAATATTCATTTAGGTAGAATGGATTTCTGATAAGGTCTACTAATCTTTCATCATTGGGAAGTACAAAACTGTATGTGCTAGAAATAGAGCTTAATTCCGTTAAGTCCAAATTCTGAATGTTTATATTTAGGGGTGCAATTTTATATATCTCAAAAAATTGATAGTTTAAATCTTCTAAGTAATTATCTCTGGTTGTAAAAATAACTTTCCAGTTTTCCTTTACTAAAATAGA